>JANNUY010000926.1:0-3896 GCA_031414155.1 Acidobacteriota bacterium | reverse complement strand
TGTCTCAATTACATCGCGTAACATCAGTTAGTGAGTGTGAATAAAAACGAAAGCGGAGTTTACTGAGAAGCGAGCAAATCACAAGTAGCCAACTGTGCAGATATTGACGCATTGTGAGTGTATTACTAAGATGACGCGCCGTTGTTTAAGGCGAAGGCTTTGAACGATTTTTCCCGCACCAGCACGCATCTTGCCACGCTTATGGCGTTGACATTCCCCGGTGATCGCTTTTCTGTCGCAATGTTTTTTTAGGAGTAAGCATGTCTCAATTTCGCCGCCGTTCGTTTTACGTTCTCTCAGCACTCATCATTTTTTTCACCAGCATTTTTCCTGACTTTAAGGCAATTGCCTGGCAGGCCGGAACCGTATCAATCGTCTCTGCTGCAAGCTATGACACCAACCTCGCGCCTGATTCGATTGCGGCGGTGTTCGGCACAAATCTCGCAAACAGCACGGCCAACGGACGCGACACTGATCCGAATACGCCGGGCGTGCAATTGCCTACGACGTTGGCGGGCGTGAGCGTAGACATCGGCGGCCTGCCCGCCGGACTCTTTTTCGTGTCACCCGGACAAATCAATTTGCAGGTTCCGCCGAACGTGACGTTAGGAGCGCGCGCCGTCGTGGCGCGCAACGGCACGGCGGTGAGCAACGGCACGGCGCAAATCGTCAACGTCGCGCCGGGCATTTTCAGTTTCAACGCGACGGGCATTGGCGTCGCCGCGGGCGTCGCGGTGCGCATTCGCAACGCCGCCGCTACGTTTGAAGACATTGCGACTTTTACGAATAACAACTTCGTCACCAAGCCGATTGATTTAGGGCCGACGAGCGACGAGGTTTATTTGAGTTTATTCGGCACGGGCTTTCGCCGCGCGGCGGTGGGCACTGCGCGCGTAGCGTTGGCGGGCGTTGAATACACGCCGCAATTTGCCGGAGCCCAGGGTTCATTCGTTGGCTTGGATCAGTTGAACATTCTCGTGCCGCGTTCGTTGCTCGGCACGGGACGCATCAACATCACGTTGAATGTGACGGGCGCGACGCCAGCCAATACGGTCGAGGCTGAAATCGCAGGCGCGACGGGAACTTCATCGCCAACGGTGACGAATCCGTCAGGGCCGGTAGTCGCGGCTGACGCATTCATCGTCAATGGCAGCGGGTTCGCCGCGAATGCCGCCGACAATCTGGTGCGCATCGGCGGCGTAGAGGCACAGGTGATTTCGGGCAATGCGTCGTCGCTCAACATTCGCGTACCTTTTGGCGCTGAGACGGGCGCGGTGTCAGTGCGCACCACGCAAGGCGAAGGCCGCAGCGGTGGCTCGTTGCAAGTGCGCACTTCGGTTTCAGGCATTATCGAAACCACTGACCGCCAACCGTTAAACAATGTGAAAGTGCGCGGGCTGGTGGGGTTGACGCAATTCAACGGCACGACGGGCGCGGGCGGCACGTTCGTGTTGTCTGAATTGCCGAACGGCGGCAATCTCGCGTTTGTCAGCATTGACGGCAGCAGCATCAACACTACACCGGCTTACGGTTCGTTGACGCTCAATCAAAGTTATCTCACCGCGCGCGACAATCAGTTCGCCAGCCCGATTGCGTTGCAACAGGTTTCAGGTACTTCAGGGCAAGTCGGGGGAGGCGGAGGCTTTGCGCCAAACAAAGAAGATGAAGCAGAGTCGCTTTCACTCACCACGGATGTTTACGCCACCGCCAAAGAATTGCCGCGCGAAGCTTGGCCTGCCGAAGTTTTGAATTCGTTTCAACCCACGCCTGATGACGCGGTGATTCGCTTTGGCGAAGTGACGCTGACCTTGCCGGGCAATCCTGATGCGACGTTTCTTGATGGTTCTAAACGCGGACTCATCACGTTGACCCAAGTCGAAAGCAGCCGCACGCCGGTGAGCTTGCCGGGCGGTGTCTTCAGTTCTGCCATCATTCAAATTACGCCGTTCGGTACGAGTTTCGGCGCGGGCGGCACGTTGCGCTTCCCGAATACCGAACGCTATCCGGCGGGTACGCAAGTGCGGGTTTATCGGCTCGATCAACGCACCACCAGTTTGACGCGCGGACGTTTCATTCAAGCGGGTTTCGCTACGGTCAGCCAAGACGCGCTCACCATCCTGACCGACCCCGGTGTTGTCATCGAAGCTACTTATTATTTCGTAGGTTTGCCGCGCACCATCACCAACGTCGTAGGCCGCGTGCTGGATGCCGACCGCACTCCATTGCGTCGCGCGTTAGTACGCTTGCGCGGGCAAGAGGCCTTCACCGACGGCAACGGCGGATTCACCTTGCGCAATGTGCCCGTGTCGAACGTCAGCGATCTCGTCATTGTCGAAGCCAGTTATGCGCGCGCCAACGGTCGCGTAGACCGCGTGTTAAGCAATCGCACCGCGCCCGTCATCAGCGGGTTCACGAACGTCGGCGACTTGGTGATGCCTGCCGTCAACACCAATCAGCCGCCCGTCATTGTCGTAGCGAGTTCGCTCACTGCCAACGCCGCGCAAACCAATGATTTCAACTTTATTGCTTACGACCCTGACGAGGCGCGCGTGCCGACGCTGGCCGTCAGCGGAGCCAGGTTTGCGGCTGTGGTTCAGCCCCCTAACGCGCTAACACCGCCGATCTTGCGCTTGACGCCGACGGCGAATGAACTTGGCACGTTCACGCTGACGCTCACCGCAACTGATAGCCAGAATGCAGTGACGACGCGCGCCATCGGCGTGCGCGTCGTGAATGCCAATCGCGCGCCCACCGCGAACGCACAACGCGTCGTAACCGACGAAGACACGCCGATTCAATTCTCGCTCACGGGCAGCGACCCCGATCAGGATGCGCTCAAATTTTTGTTGGTAACGAAACCGACGAACGGCAACTTGAGCGGAATTTTTCCGGCGTTGACTTATACGCCCAATCTGAATTTCAACGGCACTGACAGCTTCACTTTCCGTGTCACTGACGGACAACTCGACAGCGCACCGGCGACGGTTACGTTGGTTGTGAATCCAGTCAACGACGCCCCCGTGCTAACCGTACCCGGCACGCAAAACGTGAACGTCGGGCAAGCCGTGAACTTCACCGTTTCAGCCATTGACGTAGATGCGGCGCAGACGCTGACTTTCAACGCGACCAACTTGCCCTCTGGCGCTTCGTTCAACCCGGCAACGCGGCAATTCAGTTGGACGCCCGTAGCCGCGCAAAGCGGTACGTTCACCATAACTTTCACCGTGATAGATAACGGAGTGCCGTCAAAGAGCGACGCCAAATCAGTTACGATCAACGTCGCGGCACTAGCGGGCTGGCAACAAACCAGTGGGCCGTCGGGCGGCAGCGTACGCGCACTGGCCGTCAGCGGAACCGCCGTTTTGGCGACAACTAACGAAGGGTTGATCTTTCGCTCAACCGATGGCGGCGTGAGTTGGACAGAAGTGCTGAACACCGGCACGCTCGAAACCATTTGGGAACTGACCGCGACGGGCGCGAAAGTTTATGCCCTCAGCACCTCGCGCGTTTACACCTCTAATGACAACGGCGTCACCTGGGCATCAGTGGCGGCGACTTATCCCTCTGGCCTCATTACGGCGCTGACCGCCAACGGCAATAACGTATTCATCGGCCTCGTGAACCAGTCGCTGGTAACCAGCGGCATTTACCGATCAACCGATGGCGGCGCGACCTGGGCATTCTTAACCACCGGCATCGCCGAACCATTGGTAACGGCATTGGCGGTGAGCGGCACTACGTTAATTGCCGGAACTGGCGGCGGACTCGTTTATCGTTCGACGAATAACGGTACGAATTGGAACGCCATAGCTTTGAATCAAGAATTGTTTACCGTGGAAGACGCAGTCGCCAGCGGTAACAACTTTTACGTTGCGGGTGACAATGCAGTCTTGCGT
>JANNUY010000925.1:0-9432 GCA_031414155.1 Acidobacteriota bacterium | reverse complement strand
CAAATCAGGACAACGTGGACGGGCAATCGCGGCGCAGGTACGAGCGACTATCGCGGATACGAACGCGCGCACGAATTTAGCGCGCCGGGCAAGCCAGTCATCGCGGGTTCGTCCGATCCAAACTTTCGCGGCGACGCGACGCGCTACAATCCCGAAGAGTTGCTGGTCGCTTCGCTCTCGGCCTGTCACATGCTGTGGTATTTGCATTTATGTGCTGAGAACGGCGTCGTCGTGACGACTTATGTGGACGATGCGCGCGGCACGATGGCAGAAACCAAAGACGGCGGCGGGCATTTCACTGATGTCACGTTGCACCCTGTCGTTATGATTACATCGGGCAATAACGAACTGGCGCAACGCTTGCATGAACGCGCGCACGAACTTTGTTACATCGCCAATTCGATGAACTTTCCGGTGCGCTGTGAAACCGCGATTTTGAATGACACGCCCGAAGGGCTTTCGCGCTGAAATCTTTATGACAACGATTACTGCCACTGAAAAAACGACATTGAAACGCCTGCCGCAACGCGGTTCGTTTGAACGCGACACGGTCAACGCCATTCTCGACGCAGCCTTTCTCTGTCACATAGGCTTCGTCGTTGACGGACAACCGTTTGTTATTCCGACGAGTTACGCACGGGTGAATGACGAGCTTTTCATTCACGGTTCGGCGGCGAGCCGTATGTTGCGCAACCTGAGCGAAGGCATTCCGGTTTGCGTCACCGTAACGCTGGTAGACGGCCTCGTACTCGCGCGTTCGGCCTTCCATCATTCAATCAACTATCGTTCGGTGGTCGTATTTGGAACCGCGCAACTCGTCACTGACGAACAGGCCAAGTACGATGCGCTCAAAGCCTTCACTGAACACATCATCCCTGGTCGCTGGCCTGAAATACGCGAGCCGAACGCACAAGAGTTGAAAGGCACGACCGTACTCGCGTTGCCCTTGCAAGAGGCATCGGCCAAAATTCGTACTGGCCCGCCTAAAGACGACGATGAAGATATGACGATTACGGTGTGGGCGGGCGTCTTGCCGTTAACCGTGACGGCGGGCGAACCGCAGGCTGATCCTCACCTTCCGGCTGCGACGCCTGTTCCGACGCACGTGACGAGCTACGGCAATCCCTAACAAAACCTTTTCAACACGAGGAGCGTGAACCATGCCGTTGCCGAATATCTTTACCAGCGAAGTCGCTGAAGCTGTGATTGCCCGCATCAACCGACTAACGCCCAGCAACCAACCGCAATGGGGCAAGATGAGCGTAGACAAAATGCTGGCGCATCTAAACGTCGCTTATGAAACGATCTATGAGCCGGGCAAACACCCCGCACCCAATTTTTTGATGAAGCCCATTATGAGGCTTTTCGTGAAACCAATAGTGACAGGTGAAAAACCACTGAGGAAAAACAGTCCGACTGCGCCTTATTTCATCATCGCTTCGGATAAGGATTTCGAAGCGGAAAAAGCGCGGCTGATTCAACACATTCGCAAGACCCAACAACTGGGCGAACAACACTTTGACGGCAAGGCGTCATTGGGATTCGGCCCGCTGACCAAAGCCCAATGGAACAACATGCTTTACAAGCATTTAGACCATCACTTAACGCAATTCGGCGCGTGAGGTGGCACAAGCTGCCGAGCTTGTGCCGCTGACAAGTTAGCCCGGTCACTGCAACAGACGCATTATCTGCGTTGTCTGCGTCAGGCGTTCGTTGCGATACGATGGTTCGATGACAACGCTGCGCAAACTCGGCAGCTTGCACCACCAACTATGAAATTGCTTTCGCTGCAAATCGGTAAGCCGCGCACTTTCGGCGAGAAAGGCGCGACGGATTATTACGACAAAGAATGGCGCACCGCGATCTTCCGCGAGCCGGTCGTCGGTCCCGTATGGTTGAGCCAGACGACGCTCGCGGGAGATCAAGTCGCCAATCGCCGCTTTCACGGCGGCCCTGACAAGGCCGTCAACGTTTATCCGTCGGAGCATTACGCGCAATGGCAGCACGAATTGCAGTTGCCCGACATCACGCACGGCGGATTCGGCGAGAACTTCACCACCGAAGGCTGGCTCGAAACCGAAGTTTGTATCGGCGATAGCTTTACGATTGGCTCTGCTGTTGTTCAGGTTTCGCAACCGCGCCAGCCGTGCGGAACGCTCGCGCGACGTTGGCGCGTCAAAGACTTTCCGGCCCGCGTCATCAACGCGAACAAAACCGGTTGGTACTTGCGCGTCTTGCAGGAAGGCGAAGTGCGCGCGGGTTTGCCTTTCGCCTTGCTCGAACGTCCGCATCCCGAATGGACGATTGCGGCGGCAAATGAGGTGATGTACTTCCGCAAAAAAGATGCTGAAGCAATACGCGCGCTTGCCACTTGCCCCGCTTTGGCGCAAGCCTGGCGCGACGAATTGCTGCAACGGTTACAACCACTGACAGGAGCAGCCGTATGACACCGACTGAGAGAAACGACTTGATTGCGCAATACGCCGCCGGTTATGACGAAGTGCAAACCGCGCTGGCCGACTTCCCCGCTGACCAATTGACCGCGCATCTTATCCCCGGCAAATGGAGCGCGGCGGAAATCGTCCATCATCTGGCCGACAGCGAGATGAACAGCGCGATTCGCTTGCGCAAGCTGCTGTGCGAGGGCAGCGCGCTCGTGCAAGGCTACGATCAGGATGTTTACGCGATGCGGTTGCGTTATAACGAACGCGACCTCGCGCCTGCTCTGATGGCTGTGCAATCTTCGCGCGCGACGACAGTGCAAATCCTTAACGGACTAGACGACAGCGATTGGCAACGCGCTGGCACACACAGCGAAAGCGGCGCTTACACGATGGAAGACTGGCTGCGCATTTACGCCGCGCACGCGCACGGTCACGCCGATCAGATTCGCCGCTTGCGGCAGACACTTCAACGATAGGAGCTACGTTATGACCAAACCTGAAACCAACGAATACGCTGAGTATTACGACAGATACATTTCGCTCGTTCCCGACGGCGACATCAACGCGACGCTGGCAGCGCAGTTTGAAGATACGCTCAAGCTGTTGCGTTCGATTCCCGAAGCGAAGGGCTTGCACGCTTACGCGCCCGGCAAGTGGACGATCAAACAAGCCATCGGCCATGTGACGGATGCGGAACGAGTATTTGCTTATCGGGCTTTGCGCATCGGACGTGGCGACAAGACCGCGCTGCCGGGCTTTGAGCAAGACGATTTCGTAGCAGGCACTGATTTCAACGCGCGCACGTTGGCTGACTTGATTGATGAGTTCGCAGTGGTGCGGCAAGCGACGTTGCATCTGTTCAAGCATTTCTCCGACGCTGAATGGCGGCGCGTCGGCACGGCGAGCGACAATCCGGTGAGTACGCGCGCGCTGGCTTACTGCATTGCGGGGCACGAGCTTTATCACAATGCGCTGCTGCGCGAACGCTATCTGGCAGCGGCTGGCTGACCGTCGCCACCTTCACGTATCATCCCTAGCCATATGAATGCAGCACCCTTGATCGAAGTCACGCGCGGCGCGTTCGTCGAGTCGCGCCATCGCGGACACCTTGCCGTCATTGACCCGTCGGGCGTCGTCGTCGCCCAACTCGGCGACATAGAAACCGCAACGCATTATCGTTCCGCCGCCAAACCTTTTCAGGCGATTCCTCTTGTTACCAGCGGCGCGGCGAATTACTTCGGATTCACGGCGCAACAACTCGCGGTCATCAACGGCTCGCACAGTGGCGAAGCCGAACACGTAGCTGTCGTGCAATCCATTCTTGATAAGATCGGTCTTTCGTCTGACGCGCTGCAATGCGGTGTACACATGCCTTTTGATGACGTGACGACAAAACAGTTGCGCGCGACGGGGCAAGCGCCGCATGTGTTGCACAACAACTGTTCGGGCAAGCACGCAGGCATGCTGGCGCTGGCAACGTATCTCAGACATCCCATCGAGAATTACCTTGACCCTGAACATCCGATTCAGCGCATCATCCGCATCACGCTCGCGCGCTTGGCTGACGTGGCTTACGACGAAATCGGTGTCGCCGTTGATGGATGCTCCGCGCCGGTCTTCATCACTTCGATCAAGGCGATGGCGCGCAGTTACGCGCAACTTGTCAGCGGCCAGACCGAAGATAAAGCGTTGAATGAAGCCGCCGCCCGCGTCGTCAACAGTTTCATCGAACATCCCGCAATGATCGGCGGCGTGCGCAATCGGCTCGATACTGATTTGATGCGCGCCGCGCACGGACAAATCATTTCAAAAGTCGGCGCCGAGGGTGTGCAACTGCTAGGCGTGTTGCCGTGCCAACAGTTTCCGCACGGGCTTGGCATCGCCATCAAGGTCGAAGACGGCGACATCAAGCGCGCTCGTGACCCCGTAGTCATCGAAACGTTGCGCCAACTCGGTTTGCTCAACGATGCACAACTCGCGCAACTTGCGCCTTACGCGCAGTCAACGATTTATAACCACCGCAAGCTCGCCGTCGGCGAAGTGCGTACCTGTTTCAAGCTCTAGTTGTCGGTTGAAAGCCGACAACCGACAACCGACAACCGGCAACCGACAACCGCTTTATGAACGAAGAAATCCGCCGCCTCTTTCCTGTCACCGAACATTGCACCTATCTCAATCACGCCGCCGTAGCTCCACTTGCCTTGCCCGTTTACGAAGCGATGCAACGCCATTTGCGCAATCAACTCGAACACGGTGCGGCGCATTATCTGGATTGGTTTGCCGCCGTGAAAAAGACGCGCGAGCTTTGCGCGAGCTTCATCAACGCAAACATGGATGAGATTGCGTTCGCGCCGAATACGTCGGCGGGCTTGGCGATGGTGTCGAACGGCGTTGAGTGGCACGCGGGCGACAACGTCGTCACAGCGGAGTGCGAGTTCCCTGCCAACATCGTCCCGTGGCAGCGCATCGCGCGCGAACACAGCGTAGAAATTCGCAAAGCGCCCGAACGCGACGGACGGCTGGAAACCGAAGAAATTCTCAGCCTGATTAACGACCGCACGCGCGTCGTCACGTTGAGTTTTGTCGAATTCGCCAGCGGCTTTCGCAACGACCTCGCCACGATTGGCCGCGCCTGCCGCGAGCGTGACATCCTGTTCGTAGTGGACGGCATTCAAGGACTCGGCGCATTGCAACTCAATGTCGAAGCCTGTCACATAGACGCGCTCTCAGCCGACGCGCACAAGTTCCTGCTCGGCCCCGAAGGCGTCGCGTTGCTTTATGTTTCGCGCCGCGCGCTGGAGCGCATCAAGCCTACGTTGGTTGGTTGGCTCTCGGTCGAACGGCCTTTCGATATGGCGAATCACGATCAGGGTTGGGCGCCGAACGCGACACGCTTTGAGCCGGGCGCGTTGAATACGGCGGGTGTGATTGGCTTGGGCGCGGCGATTGAAATGTTTCAATCCGTCGGCATCAAACACATCGAACATCACCTGCTCGAACTGACTGACTATCTGTGCGAAGGGCTGCACGATAAAGGCTATCGCGTAGTGAGTTCGCGCCGCGCGGGTGAGACTTCGGCGATTGTGGCTTGCCAGCACGACGTGCATTCGGCGCAATCGCTTTACGAACGGCTCGACGCGCAACAGATCATCACGACGGCGCGATTGGGGCGGTTGCGCATTTCGCCACATTTTTACAATACGCGAGAAGATATTGGCCGATTACTAAGCCATCTTCCTTAAACCTTCGTCATTTCAGTCGCTATGGCTTCGCACTCATCCAGTTATCTCCGACACCAAGCTCAACCAACAGCGGCACATCAATTTTGAGAGCTTGCTCCATCGCTTCTTTCACGACTGTGCCGGTGCGTTCGACTTCATCCTTGGGGACTTCGAAAACTAATTCGTCATGAACCTGCAAGATCATTTTGGCGTGGAGCTTTTCGCGCTTGAGGCTTTCGTTGACGCGCATCATCGCCAGTTTGACGATGTCCGACGCCGAGCCTTGCATAGGCATGTTGACGGCTTCGCGTTCGGCGCGGGCACGCAGGTTGCCATTGCGGTTTGATAAATCAGGCAAGCGGCGCATGCGTCCATAGATCGAACGCACGATGTCGCCTGCTTCGCGCGCCTGTTGCGGCAGTTCGTCCATGAAGCGTTTCACGCCTTTATAGGTCGCGTAATATTCGTCAATGACTCGCTTGGCTTCGGCGCGTGAGAGGCCGGTGCGTTGCGCGAGGCCGAACGCGCCAATCACGTAAGCAATGCCGAAGTTGACGATCTTGGCGACGCGGCGTTTTTCTTTGAGTGCTTCGGGCGTAGCCGCTTTGAAAACCAGTCGCGCGGTGCGTTCGTGAATGTCTTCGTTGTTTTTGAAGGCTTCGAGCATCACGGGGTCTTGCGTGACGTGGGCCAGCAGACGCAATTCGATTTGCGAATAATCAGCCGAGAGCAACACGCAGCCTTCCGCCGGAATAAAAGCGCGGCGAATGCGGCGTCCCATCTCGGTGCGAATCGGGATATTTTGCAGGTTCGGGTCGGTCGAAGAAAGCCGCCCCGTGGCCGCGATGGTTTGATTGAGCGTCGTGTGAATGCGTCCGTCGCGCGGGTCAACCAGCGAAGGGAAAGCGTCAACGTAAGTGCCTTTGAGTTTGACGAGTTCACGGTGTTCGATGACTAAACGCGGCAGTTCGTATTTCTCTGCCAGTTCATCCAGCACGTCGCGGCTCGTTGAAATTTTCCCAGTCGTCGTACGTTTCGAGACTTCAAAGTTTAGCTCTTCAAAAATGTCGCCGAGTTGCGCGGGCGAACCGACGTTGAACTCGCGTCCGGCCAGCTTATAAATCTCTTGCGTGAGCCGCGTGATTTCGGCGTCCATCACGACGGAAAGGTCGGCGAGGACTTTCGTGTCAACCAGAAAGCCCGCGCGTTCGATGTCGTAAAGGCACGGGATAATCGGCAGTTCGATGTCACGGTAAACCTGCTCGACCTTCATCTCACTCATCCGCGGATTTAGGTTATCGCAAAGTTGCAACGTGAGGTCAGCCGCCTGTGCCAGCGCGTTGTCGCTGTCAACCGCAAGCGAACTATTCAAATAAGCGCGCGCCAGTTCGAGCAAGTCGTATCTGCCGCGTTCGCCATCAAGCAGATAAGCCTGCAACAAAACATCGTCGCGCAAGGCTTCGAGTTTGATGTTGAGTGGTGTCAACAAGTGCAGCGCACGCTTGGCGTCGTAAGTCACCTTTTCAATCAGCCCGTTATCGAAGGCTTCCTGCAAAAGTTTGACGGCGGCATCTTTGTCGTCGCAGTTGGCAAAGTCGAAATAATCGGCGGAATGCGGTGCGAGCGAAAAGGCTACGCCCGCGAGTTGGTTGTCGGCAGTTGCGTCAAGCGCAAAGGCGAAACGGTCAGTGTTGTAAAGCACCTGTACGAACTTGCGCAGCGCGGCTATGTCAGCGATGCGATGATATTTCGTCGCTGTTTCATTCTTAACCGCTGCCTCAGCCGTAGCGCCTTTCTGCGCGCCCGCGATGAATTCCTGTTTGAGTCCGGCAAATTCGAGTTCGCTGAATAAGGCATAAGCCGCCACGGCATCGGGCGGTTCGAGAATGAGCGCGTTCAAGTCGAGTTCAATCGGCGCGTTGTTCTCAATCGTAGCGAGTTGCTTGGAAAAACGAATCGCATCGCCGTGATCGCGCAACGCTTCTTTATAAGCCTTGCGTTTGACCTCTTCCCACTTGGCCATCGCGGTTTCTACGTTGCCATAAGTTTCAAGCAAGCCGACCGCGCCTTTTTCGCCGACGCCCGGAGCGCCTGGGATGCCGTCTACCGCATCGCCCATCAGGCCGATCCAGTCTGTGACTTGATCGGGTCGCACGCCGAGCTTGGCTTTGACGCCCGCTTCGTCGAGGAAGACTTCGCCGAGCTTGTTGTCCACGCGCAGGATGGTGATGTCGGGGTCGCGTACGAGTTGGCAAAGGTCTTTGTCGTTCGTGACGAGTACGGTTTGCAGCCCCGCCGCCGCCGCCTGCTGCGCCAGCGTTCCCATAATGTCATCAGCCTCATAACGCGGCAGCTTGATCATCGGCACGCGCAGGATTTCGCACACGCGATCCATATACGGCAATTGCGTAGCCAAATCAGACGGCATCTCAGGCCGATGCGCTTTGTAGTCAGGAAACTGTTCGTGACGAAACGTAGGTTCTTTGGTGTCGAGAGCTACGCCGAGGTAATCGGGTTTATAAACCGTGACCAACCGCCGCAACATCACCGTGAATCCATAAATCGCATTCGTCGGCATCCCCTTGCCATTCGACAAACCGCGAATCGCATAGAACGCACGAAAGATGCTCGACATTCCGTCAACGAGAAAAAGGCGTTTTTTATCTGGCATGGCCGGGGATTATGGGTGAGGGGCGAACTCTTCATCAAGTTCGTTGAGCAGCTTCGTCAATCCGGCTTGTTCGTAAGCAGCGCGCGCGGCTGCAACGTAAGCTTGCGCAGCCAGATCGCCTTTGCTGAGGCGGGCTAATCGTTGATGGGTTTTGCCAATCCAATCCAATGCCTGTAGCTGTTCAAAGGTGGCTAAGGCTTGTTCGTAATACGCACAAGCTTCTTCGGTCTTAGCTTGCTTCGCTGCCAGATCGCCGAAACCGGTTAAGCATTCCGCTTCGTTATGCAAATGCCCAACCTGACGATAGAGCTTCAGGCATTGCTCAAATCTTGATTGTGTCTCGATAAAATCGTTTTGCTCAAGCGCAACGTTGCCGAGTCCCCAAATGCAATTGGCTTCACCTACTATATTTCCCACGCGGCGATGGAGCGGCAAGGCTTCGGCATACCACGCACGCGCTTCGTCGCGCTGCGAATGCGCCAACGCGATGTCGCCCAAACGCACGATGCAGTTGGCTTCGCCTAAGACATCGCCCACGCGGCGATAGAGCGGCAAGGCTTCGACATACCGCGCACGCGCTTCGTCGTGCTGCGATCGCGCTAGCGCAAGGTCGCCCAAACTAATGATGCAGTTGGCTTCGCCTAAGACAGCGCCCACGCGGCGATAGAGCAGCAAGGCTTCGGCATACCACGCACGCGCTTCGTCGTGCTGCGAACGCCGTAGCGCAATGTCGCCCAAACCCTGGATGCAGTTGGCTTCGCCTAAGACATCGCCCACGCGGCGATAGAGCGTCTGGCCTTGTTGCAGGTTTTGGCTGGCAGCTTCGTAATCGGATAATTTGGTTTGTGCCCAGCCTAGTTGATAGAGCGCTTCTGCTTGCTCCTGTGAGTCAGGATTGAATTGTTTGAGCAGGGCGAGGGCTTCGAGCAAGACGGTTTCGGCTTCCAGGTCGGCTGACCGTGCAATCAGCCCCGCGCCCGCGCGTGTAAGCGTTTCGGCGAGTTTGATTTCACTGCCTGGCTTGCCGCGCAAACTTGCGGCTGCTTGCAAAGCGAGTTCAGCATCAGGCGCATTCATAGCCCACGGTTTGCTGCTG
>JANNUY010000924.1:0-2810 GCA_031414155.1 Acidobacteriota bacterium | reverse complement strand
GACATGAAAGGGCGTGAACTCGGCTCGCACGACGCCGAGGCGCTCAGACGCTTGCGACAAAGCGATGCTTGCGAAGTGAGCAGCCAGCCCGTGCTGATTTCCGTCGTCAACGAAACCGCTCCATCACGAAAATGAACTTGCCCAAAATGAATTTGCCCAAAATGAGCTTGATTGATTTACGCAGCGACACTGTGACGAAACCTACGCCAGCCATGCGCCGTGCGATGGCTGAGGCCGAAGTCGGCGACGACGTTTATGGCGAAGACCCGACCGTGAACCGCTTGCAGGAACGCGCCGCTGAACTCTTCGGAAAGTCCGCCGCGCTGTTTGTGCCTTCTGGAACGATGGGCAATCAGATTTGCGTCAAGTTGCACACACGCCCCGGCACTGAGGTCTTGCTCGAAGAACGCAGCCATATTTTCAATTACGAGATGGGCGCGTCGGCGGTGCTGTCGGGCGTGACCTTTCGTCCGGTACGCGGTGACGAAGGATTGCTGACGTGGGATTTGATTAAAGATTCAATTCATCACAGCGCGCCTTATTACGTGACGCCGACTTCGCTGGTGGCACTTGAGAATACGCACAACATGGCGGGCGGATCGGTGATGCCGCTTGAGGTGGCGCAAACGATCAGCGACGGAGTTCACGCGCTGGGCTTGCCGCTGCACCTCGACGGCGCGCGCGTCGTCAATGCCGCCGTTGCGCTCAACGTTTCACTGGCTGAAATCGCGCGGCCTTTCGATTCGGTTTCGATGTGTCTGTCAAAAGGTTTAGGCGCACCGGTTGGTTCGTTGATCGTTGGCACGACGGATTTCATCCGCGCAGCCAAAAACTGGCGCAAGCTCTTGGGCGGAGGCATGCGTCAAGCCGGAATCCTCGCCGCCGCCGGAATCCTCGCGCTTGAAGAATCGCCCAAGTTGCTCGTCGAAGACCACGCCAACGCGCGACGACTGGCTGAAGGACTCGCCGCGCTGTCTGGCATCACGGTCAATCTCGCTTCAGTGCAAACCAACATCGTGATTTTTGATATTGCGGGCACAGGCATGGCGACGGCGGAGTTCTCACACGAACTCAAAGCGCGTGGCGTATTGGCGAATGGCATCAGTCCGACGGTGATGCGGATGGTGACGCATTACGATGTGAGCCGCGTAGATATTGAAACGACGCTGGCTAGCGCGGCGGAAATTTTGGCGCGTTGAAATGACTTGGTACGACTGCGAACTCATCAGAAACAGCCACGGGGAGCACGGGGATTTAGGGGATCGTCAAACATTGGCAACTTTATCATTCCCCTAAATCCCCGTGTTCCCCGTGGCTGTTTTCTTCTGCTCGATGAAAGCTGATTTATGGCAAGAGGCCCGATCAAACCTTACCTGCAAAGTGTCTCGCTCAAAGACGATGTGGAATTGGATTTCAGCACTTACCCATATTCGTTAGCTGCCGTGCGCGAACTTGACGTGATGCGCTTTCACGCGGACGTGACGTTTCTGATTGGCGAAAACGGTTCTGGGAAATCTACGTTGCTTGAAGCGATTGCCGTGCGTTGGGGATTTAATGCCGAAGGCGGCACGGTCAATTTCAATTTTTCTACGCGAACTTCACACTCTGACTTGCACGAAAACATTCGGATGGCGCGCTCCACTTCTCGTCCCACTGATGGCTTCTTTTTGCGGGCGGAAAGTTTTTTTAACGTAGCAACTCAAGTTGATGAACTCGGCGTGTCAGGTTATGGCAACCGTTCTTTGCATGAACAATCTCATGGCGAATCGTTTCTCACTCTTTTGATGAAACGGTTTGGCGGCAACGGGCTTTACCTGCTTGACGAACCCGAAGCCGCACTGTCACCGATGCGGCAACTCGCGGTCTTGCGCCGCATTTATGATTTGGTGCAGGACGGTTCGCAATTCATCATCGCTACGCACTCGCCGATTCTGTTGGCCTATCCGGGAGCGAAGATTTATCAGTTGGACGCGAATGGTTACAGCGAAACGCGCTACGAAGAAACCGAGCATTACCGCGTGACGAAAGAGTTTTTAGTTCATCCAGAACGAATGCTGAAAGAGTTGTTGAGTGACTAGCGATGGTTACGCACGCGCCCTCGCGTGCCCGCGTGGCCTTGTTACTGAATGGGGCTGAAAGAAAATCTTTACGGCACTAAAGTTCTGATCGCCGAAACCGCATGCGAGGGCGCGTGCGTACCCATTATGACCGAACGCAAACCCATCATCGCTATTGACGGCCCGGCGGGCGCGGGCAAAAGCACGATTGCCAAAAAGCTGGCGCGGCAACTTGATTACCTGTTCATCAACACGGGCGCGATGTATCGCGCCGTCGCCCTTGCCGCCTTGCAACGCGGTTTCGCATTCAATCAGGCAGAAGACATCGGCGCGCTTGCACAAACCGTTCGCATCGAACTCACCGGCACTGTAGACAACACGCGCATCCTGCTTGACGGCGAAGACATCACGGAAGCGATTGCTACGCCAACGGTCAGCGACGCGGCTTCGGTGGTGTCGGCGATTTCGGCGGTACGGCGTGCGTTGGTCGCGCAACAACAGGTGATGGGGCAAGCGGGCGGCGTCGTGATGGAGGGCCGCGACATTGGTACTCAGGTGTTTCCGAACGCGGACATCAAAATCTATCTTGACGCTTCGTCAGTCGCGCGCGCCGCGCGTCGCCACACCGAAGACCTGAGCAAAGGCGTCAACACAGGCGCGCTCAAAGATACGCAAGCTGAAATCGAAGCGCGCGATCACCGAGACAAAACGCGCGCCGATTCGCCGCTGGTGATGGCAGCTGACGCGGTTTAT
>JANNUY010000923.1:0-1878 GCA_031414155.1 Acidobacteriota bacterium | reverse complement strand
CCTCATCATTCCAATGCCGAAAGAATATGTTTTGAAGCCGAATGGGCCGGATGAGATTCAACTCTTCGAAGTTGATCCGGGCTTTAAGCAGGACACTTATGTGCAAATGGCTGAAGCGCGTCCGGGCAATCGCCGCATCGTTCATCACATCATCGCCTTTGTTCAGCCGCCTCAAAAAGACAACGATGTCGCCAAGCGCATGACACCTGAAGAGCGCCGCAAAATGCGTGAACAGATGAACGACAAGATGATCTTTTTTCAGGACGGTTTCCTGACCAAAGTCAAAGCCGATGCGCCGGTGTTTGATGACGGATGCGCCACGCCCAGCGGCGGGGGCGGCACGATGCGCGACGGCTCAGGTTCAGATGGCGGCGGCAGTGCATTGTTGGCGGGTTATGCGCCAGGGATGAATCAGGCCGTATGGCCTGCGGGCACGGTGAAAAAAATCCCTGCTGGATCAAAGCTGATCTTTCAACTGCATTATTCGACATTCCTCGGCGTGTCGGGCGAAGAGCGCGACAAGTCGAGCGTAGGTTTGATCTTCGCCAAAAACACTGAACGCGAACTCAAGACAGAGGGCATCGCCAATCACTATTTCAAGATTCCCGCCGGAGCCGAAAGCCATCGCGCGACCGCGTGCTGGACTGCGCCCGAAGACTTGCACATTGTGACTTTCATGCCGCACTTGCACATGCGCGGCAAGAGTATGGAATTCAAAGCCGTCTATCCCGACGGACGCAGCGAGATTATCTCGAACGTACCCAATTACGATTTTAACTGGCAGATCGTCTATTACGCCAAAAACCCTGTAGCCATTCCCAAAGGCACGCGGGTTCTCGTGACGACTACGTGGGACAACTCGACCAAAAACAAATTCAATCCTGACCCGAAAAAAGACATACGCTGGGGCGATCCGACGTATGAGGAAATGACCATCGGCTGGATTGATTACACGCTCGACAAACAATCGCTCAAAGGCGTCGTCACCGCCAGCAGCAGCAAGTAAGCAGAGTATGACCACGCTGATACGAACGGATTCGAGCAACGCTGACTTTGGTTCATTGGTCACGTTGCTCGATCAGGACTTACGAATACGCGATGGCGAAGACCATGCGTTTTACGCACAGTTCAACCAACTCGATAACATTCCCACCGTCGTCGTTGCTTACTTAAACAATGAAGCTGTTGGCTGCGGGGCGTTCAAGCCTTACACCGACCGCACCGTTGAAATCAAGCGGATGTTCACCCGCTCTGAGCATCGCGGACAGCGTATCGCCGAACAGGTTCTGATAGCGTTAGAGACGTGGGCGCGCGAACTCAATATCTCTGATTGCGTATTGGAAACCGGGAAAAAACAGCCCGAAGCTATTCGGCTTTATCAACGCTGCGGATGTGAAATCATTCCCAACTTCGGGCAATACACAGGCGATGAAAACAGTGTCTGCATGAAAAAAACGATAGGCTAAAAACTGCACCTTTTAGCGCGCTCTTTACGTCTGCGCGGTTGGCACACCTTGCCGCAAGATTTCGTTTGAAAAACATTCGAGAAAAAGCACATCCCCTTTCCTAACGATTCAGAATGAGCAATCACTTATGCGTAAAACTTCCTTGCTTGTCACCGCACTTTTCATCGCCGGATTCGTCTTTGCATTGCCGACGACCAACGCCAATTCAAATAAACCGCCAGCCAAACAAGTGACCTTCACCAAAGATGTAGCGCCCATCCTTTTCAAGTCTTGCGCCGAATGTCATCGCGCGGGCGAGGTCGCGCCGTTCTCGGTGATGTCATACAAAGACGTGCGTCCGTGGGCGAAATCCATCAAGGAGCAGGTCGCCAACAAAACCATGCCGCCGTGGCACGCCGACCCGCATCACGGC
>JANNUY010000922.1:0-26330 GCA_031414155.1 Acidobacteriota bacterium | reverse complement strand
ATTAATTGACGAATTGCGGGGGCTCTGGTCGCTTACGCTCCCCGTACTGCCTAAACGCGCGCCCACGACACACGCGGCTTGCCGCTCTGCGGATGACAATCAACCAACAAGGCTGTAGCGAAAACCTTGGTCAATAAACTTTCCGTCAACACTTCTGCGGGCGAGCCGCAAGCCAGCAAGCGGCCTTCGTGTAACAACGCTACGCGGTCAGCGAACTCGGCGGCGAGATTGATTTCGTGCGTGATGACGAGCGCGCCTAAGTTTCTCTGGCGCGTGAGGCGTTGAACGAGCGCGAGCAACGCGACTTGATGCGCGAGGTCGGCGTTGGCAGTGGGTTCGTCCAGCAATAACACTTGCGGCTGTTGCGCCAGCGCGCGCGCCAACACGACGCGCTGACGTTCACCGCTGGAAAGTTGATTGAAACGGCGTTCGGCGAATTGCGCGGCGTCGGTGTCACGCAAGGCTTGCTGCGCGAGTTCGACATCTGCTTCGCTGTCAAAACCGAATGCATGCGCGTGCGCGAAACGTCCGGCCAGCACGTATTCCAGCGCCGTCAGCGGAAAATGCACATCGCTGGCTTGTGTGACTAAGGCGAGACGGCGCGCGGCTTCGCGGCGCGTGAGTTGCGCGAGCGGTTCGCCAGCACAATGAATCGCACCGCGTTGCGGTGTCAGCGTGCCGCAGCCCAATTGCAACAACGTAGACTTGCCCGCGCCATTCGTGCCTAACAAGGCCAAGACCTCGCCCGCGCGCACTTCGAGCGTGATGCCCGCCAGCACTGGTCGGTCATAACCGAAACATACATTGTCGAAAGTGAGCAAGTTCATTAGCGTCGTTTCAACAGCAAATAAATAAACAACGGCGCACCCAGCAACGCCGTAATCGCACCGGTCGGCAATTCGCGCGGAGCCAATACGGTGCGCGCCAGTGTGTCGGCGACGAGTGTGAGCAACGCGCCACCGAGTGCTGCGGCGGGCAAGACAATGCGATTGTCTGCGCCTGTGATGAGGCGGATGAGATGCGGCGTCAGCAAGCCCACATAACCAATCGCGCCACCGGCTGCGACGGCTGCGCCGGTGAGCAGGGAAGCCGCTGCGAATACGAGCCAGCGTGTGCGCGAGGTCTCAACGCCGAGCGTGAAGGCTTCACGTTCGCCAATCATCATCAGGTTGAGCGCGCGCGCTTGCGTGAGCAAAACGATCAAGCCGAGCAAAAGTGCCGCGCCGATGAAAAGCAAACTTTCCGTCGGCGCATTCGACAAATCGCCCAACAGCCAGAGCGTGATGTTGCGCAGCCGCACGTCGTCCACCAGCGAGAGCATCAATACATTCAACGAAGACAAAAAGGTCGAGAGGATTACGCCGGCCAACACCAGGCGCGCGGGGTCGTCTTCACGACGACCGAGGCGATAGACCAAAGCACTGGCGAGGCTGGCTCCGGCAAAGCTGCATACGGCGCGCGTGAGGCTGGGCGCGAAAGGCAATTGCGCGGCGGTGATGATGCCGACAATCGCGCCGAAAGCCGCGCCACTCGAAATGCCCAAGATGTGCGGGTCGGCGAGCGGATTGCGCAAGAGGGCTTGAAAGGCTGCGCCTGCCAAAGCCAGTGAGGCCCCAACACCTAAAGCAAGTGCAATGCGCGGCAGGCGCAACGAGAACAGAATGACTTCGCGTTCGCCGAGTTGGTTGTTGTGCGTCAGCCATTGTTTTAACGCAGGCCAGAACGCAGTGAGTGGAATGGATTCGCTGCCGACGGTGAGTGCGACGCACGACATCAAGAACAACGCCGTTGCCAGCCACGCCAGCGTGACGATGACGCGCTTTCGATTCAGATAAGCTCGCGTCATGGGGTTGTGGCGAAGGCCAAAGGATGCAGCGCGCGCGCGAGTTGTTCGAGTCCTTCGATCAGGCGCGGGCCGGGGCGATTGGTGAGATCGGGGTCAATGTGAATGATGCGATTCTGTTTGATGGCGGGCGTCGTGGCGTAATCCTTCCGCAATACGCTATCGGCGAGCGCCTTATTTTCGGGGCGACCGGGGTCAATGATGACTTCAGGTGCGCGGGCGATGGCGGTCTCGCGCGAAAATTGCGGATAGCCTTTCACGTCCGGTGTGATTGAAGTGCCGCCCGCGAGCGTCACCAAGTCATGCAAAAACGTATCGCTGCCCGCCACCAGCAAGGGCGTGTCTTGCACGAGGAACAAGGCTTTGGGTTTGGGTTGCGCGGCGACGCGTGAAGTCACGGCGTTGATGCGCGCGGTGAGTTCGCTGTGTAATTTTTCGGCTTGTGCCGTCGCGCCTGTGACATCGCCGAGGTGCTGAATCGAAGCCAACACTTCGCTCACCGAGCGCGGATTGGTCACGTAAACCGGAATCTGTAATTGATTGAGTTGCCGCGTGATTTTTTCGAGCTGGCTCGAAGTCGTGACGAATACGAGGTCGGGCTTGAGCGCGATGATGCGTTCGAGATTGGGCGTTAGGGTGTCGCCGACCTTTTCTTTGGTTTTGGCGGCGGGCGGATAGTCGCAATAACTCGTTACGCCAATGACGCGGTCGCCGAGTCCCAACGCGAAAAGCATCTCGGTCAGATTGGGCGCGAGCGAAATGATGCGTTTCGGGTTGGCGACAATGGCGACGGAGCGATTGAGTTCGTCGGTGACGGTGCGGCGCGCGGCGTCAGGCACGGGCGGCACGGTGCGACATGCGCTGAAACACAGCAACATCCCAACGATGAATATGCTTAAAAAGGATTTTGATGGCGGCATAACGTGATCTCTTGTCATTAGCCGTTAGGTTTGGTGCGTTGTCAAACCTGAGTCTGAGTTGGCAAAAAAATGGGGGCAAAAAGATGATCTCATTTTTTTGTAGATCATATTTTTGCCCTCATTTTTTTGCCAACTTGGTTTGGGCTAGCGCACGATCAGTTTGTAATTGCCTACGTTAAGTGACGGACGGGCCGACGCGATCTTGAGATTGGAAGCAATCACGCCCGTATCAATTTGCTGCCCTTTGTCGTTGACGGCGCGGAACTGAATGGCTTCGGGCGTCACGTCGAACAGCATGAAGTGATAGCTATCGTCGTAACCTTTCTCGACGGTCGAATCGCTTGCGTCCATATCGCCCTTGCGCACTTTTCCGCCTGCGCCTGAGACGAAATAGTTCACGCCCTGTTGCGGCTTGGTGCGTTGATAGATGTGGTCGTGTCCGTTGAGCACGAGTTGCACGCCGTGTTTGGCGAGCAGCGGGTGCAGCCGTTTGCGCAGGTTCATGTCAGAACCGTGGCGCTTGCCCGCTGAAAAAGGTGGATGATGGAAGAACACGATCTTCCACGCGGCACGCGAGGCGGCGAGTTCTTGCTCAATCCATTTCATCTGCGGCGCGTCCATCATGTTTGAGTCGAGCGCGAAAAACTGCGCATTGGCTTCGGGCTGTGCGAACGAATAAAAACGTTGGCCTTTCATACCGAAGCGGTCATAAGCCAGTTGCTCTTCCATCGTACCCATATCGTGATTGCCGAGTACGGCTTTGAATTGCACGTCGCGTTTCAGCAAACCCTGATAGGGCAATTCAAATTTTTTGCGAAAGTCGGCTTCGCCATACATGTTGTCGCCGAGCAATAAGACCTGATTGAAAGGCGTTTGCGTATGGGCTTGTGCCATCGCTTCGCCCACGACGAGTTGTTCTGATTTGCCCGTACCGTAATCGCCAATGGCGGCAAACGTATAAGCGTCGGTGTTAGCGTTGTTTGGGCGTAGTGAACTGAAACCGGTTTGTGCGGCCAATGCGATGGTAGGAGCCGCGAGTAAGGTGCTTGTCAAAAAAGACCGGCGGGTATGCAAAGCTAGGTTCATGGGTTAGTCCTCTATTTCCGTTGAGTGGTTTGGTTAAACGGGGTTGCAATGAAATGCGACGAACGGGGAGTTTGACGCTGGTGGCAACAAGACTAAGTTTTAGCGGGGGTGCTATCGGGAGGTCGGGCGCATTGTACGCATGCCGCGAATTTGCGCAATCAGGAAAATCGGAAAGGCTGAAAAAAGTGGCGAAGTCAGGAGTCAGGAGTCAGGAGTCAGGAGTCAGGAGTCAGGATCATATTCTCCTGTTTCCTGAATTCTGGCTCCTAACTCCTTGATCCGTTATTGCAACGTGATCGTAACCGTATTCGCCGTGAGCATGTTGCCGTCGCCGTCATTAATTTTGACGGAGATGGCGACGTTGCCGCTGGGCAGATTGGCGGGCAACGCAAGGTTGAGTTGATCCAAGCCCGCGAAACCCGGTGCCACACCGGCATACAGCGCGCTAACGGGCTGTCCGCCGATGGTGATTTCAAGGTCGTCGAGTGCCGCTTGCAAGCCCGTGCCGTAGAGCACGAGATAAAGCGATTCGCCTGAACGACGCACGACGACGGCCGCTACGAATTGGTCGCCTTCGACACGCGCTAACGTCTCGTAGCTTTGCGCGCCATTTGCTTTAACGCGCAACGCCAAGCCCGCCGGAACACCGCTGCCCGAAGCGTTTGCTGTGAACAGCGCCGGTTTGTTGGCGGCGATTTCGACCTCGCCTTGCGCGACGACGTTGTCATTGAGTTCGACCGTCACTTGCGCCATACCCGCGTGCAAGCCCGTCGGCAACAGATAGTTGATCTGCGTCGGCGAGACAAAGAACAACTGCGCGGGCGTGCCGTCCACCGTGACGCTGACGCCGCCCAATTCAGTCGGCAGCGGCAACGTGCCCGCTACTTTGATCGTGGTGGAGAAGCCCGCGCCGAACGCCGCTGCGATGCCGCCGGGCGCAACCGTCCTGTCATAGCTGGCCGCGCTTACTGAAACGACTGGCGAGAAGCTCTCGAAATCAGCCGCCGTCGCGGTCGGTACGACTTCGATATAAAACGCTTCGATCACGCCGCCGTCGGCTTGCGCGCCTTTGATTTTGACCGTTGAACCGACTTTAAGCGTTTCGCGTTGGCGGTTGATGATGGTACGCGCCGAGACGCGCACGGCTTTGTCATCCACTTTCCAATCGCCCACGAGTTTTTCGCTGGCGGGCAACGTGACGACCTTGCCCGTGAACTCTACGTATTGCGGCGTAGTGGTGGTGGCAGGTTTGACTTCGATGCTGGTCGCGTCAACCGAACCATCAGCGCGTAAAGTGCCTTTGACTTCAACCGTAGCGCCCACGACCAACTGTCCGCGCTCCAGGTTGATGCGTGTTTTGTCAGTTACGTGAACGACGCGTTCACCCACTTTCCATTCGCCGGTTTTGGTTGCTGACGGCAGCGCGACGATCTTGCCGGTGAACGTAATGAAAGCCGGTAAGACCGCATCGGCCTTGACTTCGATTTCGATGGCTTCGATTACGCCATCCGAACGCAGATTGCCTGTGACTTGTACGTGCGCGCCTACGGCAACTTTCTTCTTGTCCTCGTTGATCTTGGTTTTGTCAGAGACGACGACTTTGCGTTTGCTGACCGTCCAGTCGCCGACTTTATTGGCGGTGGTAGGCAACACTTCGATGATGCCATTAAAGCGCACGACGCCGATGATGTTGCCGCGCAACACTTCGATTTCAGCCGCAGCGATTTTGCCGTCAGCTTGTTTCAAGCCTTCGACTTCGACATATCCGCCGACGATGGCATTGGCTTTTTCCTGAATCAGCTTGGTTCTTTCGCCGACGACAACCGTCTTGTCGTCAATCTTCCATTCGCCTTGCAGGTTGGCAGCGCCGGGCAGCGCCTTGATCGTGCCGAAGAAATGCACGTAATTCGGATTGCTTTCGAGTTCGCTTTTGACGTTGATGAGCGCCGCAATCACGGGGCCGTCGCCGGTGCGTGAACCGTAAACCTCAACGAGCAGGCCGACTTTCGGAGCCGTCGCGCTGGGCGAAATCTTGGTCGTCGCATTGACCGTGACGGCGCGTCCGCTGACTTTCCAGTCGCCGATGAAACCAGTCGTGCTGGGCAGCGTTTCAATCGTGCCCCTGAAAATCACACGCACGGGCGGAGCCGGAGGCGTAGGCTTGGTGGTGATGTTTGTGGCCGTGATGACGCCTTGCGCGAACGTGCCTTCGACATCAACGAGCGTGCCGACCGCCACAGCGGCCTTGTCAGAGACAACTTTGGTCGCGGCGTTGACAGTGACTTTGCGTCCGCTGATTGTCCAGTCGCCGATGCGTCCTTCGGTGCGAGGTAAACTCTCAATCACACCGCTAAATTTGATTGCTTGCACAGGCGGCGTTTCGGGTTTCAAGATCAACAACGTGGCCGACAGCGAACCGTCAGTGAGTTGCAGCCCTGAGCCTTCGACCATTGAGCCGACCGCGAATTGCGTATTGGGCGCAGCGACCAAACGAGTATTAGTTGTGACTTTCACGACTTTGCCGCTGATCTTCCAATCGCCGATGCGGCCCGTTGTGCTGGGCAGACTCTCGACGGTGCCTTTGATTTCGACGGGGAAGCTGCCCGCGCGGAATTTGACCTCGACGCTGGTGGCGGCAATGGTCGTCGTCGCACTAGTGGCAGCCGCAGTACCTATGACTTCGACGAATGCGCCGACTTCGATTTTGCCGCGTTCGGCCTTGATTACCGTTTTATCAGTGACGGTGACTTTGCGATGGTTGACCGTCCATTCGCCGACGAAATTTGTGGTGGCGGGCAACGTATTGATAACGCCCTGCCATTCGACCGGACGATCTTGCGCGAACGCACTAGCCGAAAGTGCCAGCAACGTGGCGGCAAGCTGTAGCACGACGAGGGCTACGAACTTAGGTTTGTGGAATTGCATGATTTTGAATGACTCCTTGTTTTGAGGGGTTGCGCTGTCATCGTTCATCGCATACACGATTGCTTGCTGTGCAGGGGAAACCGACTAACAAAGATGTATGTTGGAACGTTGGAAAGACCTGCCAGGCGGTCAATGCCAGATGATAAGACGAAAGAAAGTATATGAAAGATTGGCGTCCGTCAGGGATGAGACGAAGCGAGCCGATCTTTGCTGGAAATTTCCGGGGCTTAAAAATTGCGAATCGTGGGAGAGTCAATGAAGACGAGCCGCATACTAGCACGAATGTGCCAGGGAGTTACCAGCATTACTTCCATTTGTCATACTACCTAAGGCAAGCCAGTGTAACGGGACGAAAACTCGCTTTGTGGTGCTTTAATCAGAGCGGTTAGAATGGCTTCGTTCTGAGCGGGTTGCTTCGTTATCACCCGCCAACATTAAAGTGACGAAAAAATGATTTTACCAATTACGTTAAAAGACAGTTTTGGACGCACGATCCGCGACCTGCGCATCTCGGTGACAGATCGCTGCAACTTTCGCTGCTTTTATTGCATGCCGACCGAAGCCATGGAATGGAAGCCGAAAGCCGAGATTCTCAATTACGAAGAAATCCTGCGGCTGTCAGAACTCTTCGTCAGCCTCGGCGTCAACAAGTTGCGCGTCACGGGCGGCGAGCCCATGGTGCGCCGCGATCTTGAATCCCTCATTGAGCGTCTCGCACTCATCGAAGGCATTGCCGATCTGGCAATGACGACCAACGCGCACTTTCTCAAAAGCCGCGCGAAGGCGTTGAAAGACGCAGGCTTGCAACGCATCACCGTCAGTCTCGATTCGCTTGAACCTGAACGCTTCGCTTTGTTGACCGGGCGCAACGAACTCAACACCGTGTTGGCAGGTATTGACGCCGCCATCGAAGCCGGTTTGCATCCGGTCAAGATCAACTGCGTCTCGATGCGCGGCATCAACGACGATCAGTTTTTGAAATTCGCCGCCTTTGCCCGTGAACGCGGCGCGCATGTGCGCTTCATCGAATTCATGCCGCTCGACAACGGCAAAGTCTGGAAGCGCGAGATGGTCGTCACCGGCGAAGAAGTCCGCCAAACGATTCACGCGGTTTATCCGCTCGAACGAGTGCCTTCAGACAACCTCAGCGAAACCGCACGGCGCTGGCGTTTCGCTGACGGCGCGGCGGGCGAAATCGGTTTCATCAATCCCGTCTCGCAACCCTTCTGCGGCGCGTGCAGCCGCATTCGCCTCACGGCTGACGGACAGCTTCGCACTTGTCTTTTCTCGCACGTCGAACACGACATCAAGTCGCTGTTGCGGCGCGAGGCTCCGATTGAAGAGTTGCTCGATTTCATCTTGATGACCATCGAGAAAAAAGAAGAGCGCCATCACATCAATGATCTTGAATTCGTTCAGCCATTGCGTACGATGTCTTGTATCGGAGGATAAGCAATATGGCAGTCGCGCTACAGAAAACTCCACCGAACGAGCCGCTGGTTAGTACGATGAAAGTGACTGGCGGGCCGCGCCGGTTCACCGTCCAAGAGTATTACCGGATGGCTGAAATCGGGTTGTTACAGCCCGATGAGCGCGTTGAACTAATCGAAGGAGAAATTATTCTTATGAGTCCGCAAGGCCCTCAGCACGCCTCCAGCAATACGCGCGCGATGCGCTGGTTTGTGCAACATTTAGGCCACTGTGCTGAGGTGCGCATTCAGGCTCCGATTCGTTTGAACGATGAGTCTGAGCCGGAACCGGATGTCGTACTAGCGTTGTTTGATGCGGATGGCTATCACGACCATCATCCAACGCCGAGCGAGATTTTGCTGGTGCTAGAAGTTTCTTTTAGCTCTCTCGAATATGACCGTGTTCGCAAGAAGCGCATTTACGCCAATGCCGGCATCCGCCAATACTGTGTGCTGAATTTGCAAGCCCGCGAACTGGAAGACTATCGCCAGCCTGCTGCTGACGGTTATCGCAGCAAGCAAACGTATGGCGAGACAGATGAATTCACGTTAGCAGCCTTTCCCGAAATTACCGTCAGCGTGGCAGACCTTTTGCCACGTAAACTTTTCAAGCATCGCAAGCGCAAGGCTTCATAGAGTCGCTACCGCATACTCACGTCGTAACTCGTCTCGCATCAATTCAATTTGCCTGATGCGTTCTGTCACATTCCAACCCAACTCGACTGCCATCAAATCTGCGCAACGAATCAACACAGCATCGCTTTGCAATTCAGCCAGCATCGCCAGTCGCGTACGCCGTGCCAGCGCGTCGGCCAACGTAATCGCCATTTCATAACGTGCGGCGTAAACGATTTCCGCCGCGATGTGCGGCAGGGCTTCGTCGTTTTTGATGAGTGGTTCGCGCAGGCTTTCATCGGAGCGCATCAACTCGGCGATGCGCGCGGCTTCCGTTCCGTAAGAACTCACCAGATGCTGGGTCGTAGCGCGCGGCAAACGTTCCTCTTGCGCCAATCGTCCGGCCAGTTCAACCAATTCATCGTGCGTAGCGTCGCCTCCGCCGATGGAAATGCGTTCTGTCTCAATCGGCGCAGCCTTCACGTTGTGTTGTCGCAAGCGTGTGACGGCGCGGTCTACGATGCGTTCGGCCATCAGGCGATAGGTAGTGAGTTTGCCGCCCGCAATCGAAAGCAATCCGTCTGAACTCTCAAAGATTTCTTCTTCGCGCGAAACCGCCGTCGTTGATTTGCTCGCGCCATCGCTAATCAATGGACGCAAGCCCGCCCACGCCGAGATGACATCGGCGGGTTCGAGTTCGGCGGCAGGGAAGTAAGCGTTGATCGCGTGCAGGATTTCTGTCACTTCGACTTCGATCACGCCGGGCGCGTCTTTGTTTTCGTCGTAATCGGTGTCGGTCGTACCGATATTCACGCGGCCTTGCCAGGGAACTACGAAATAAAAGCGATGGCCGGTCAACGCGGGAATCAGCCACGCGGCGGTGACGTTCAAGCGTTCGGCGGAAACGGTGAGGTGTACGCCTTTCGATGGGCGTACCCGCTTGCCTTGCACAGGGCGCTCGTCCGTCATTTCGCGTAGCTCGTCCGTCCACACGCCCGTCGCGTTGAGGCATTGGCGCGCGTGAATGTCGAACTCGCATCGGGTCAAAACATCTTGTGCGCACGCGCCGTTCAATTGGCCTTCGTCATCACAAGTGAAATTCGTCAGCTCGACGTGATTGGCGATGCACGCACCGCGTTGGTGAGCGGTTTTGATGAGTTCGACGACGAGCCGCGCGTCGTCGGTTTGCGCGTCGTAATACAACAACGCGCCTTGCAAGCCCTGCGGATCAAGTTGCGGCGCAAACTCCAACGCTTCCGCGACTGACAAGCGCCGATGCCGCGCGAAGTTGTGGCGACCGGCGAGCAAATCGTACAAAAACATTCCGGCGCGCATCTTGAGCGGATGATCGTAATTGCGATTGTGCTGCTGATAAATCGGTACGACGAAAGGGAACGGCTCGACCAGATGCGGCGCGAGGCGATGCAACAGGGCGCGTTCGCGCAGGGCTTCGCGTACCAGTGCGAAATCGAAATGTTCGAGATAGCGCAAACCGCCGTGAATCAGTTTTGTCGAACGGCTCGAAGTGCCTGCGGCGAAATCGCGCTTCTCGATCAACGCGGTTTTGAGTCCGCGCGCGGCGGCGTCAAGCGCAATGCCTGCGCCGGTAATGCCGCCGCCGATGATGAGCAAGTCAAAGGTTTCTTCAGATAAACGTGCGAGATTGGCTTGACGGGTACGCCACGAAAATTCACTCATAAGCGCATCTTACCTGCCCCTTGTCTGCATGGATAATGACTGATCAATCTGCGCTAACTGCGACTGAGGAAAACGCTGGCTTTGCCGCCGATGTGCAATGTGCGCGAGGTGTGTTAGGGTGACTGCGGTTGAAACAAAGCCTCTTCGATCTAGTGACGAGTTACGTGCCTTCTTTTAAGCAGACCGCAACGACCATTTTTCGATCTATAAGTAAGGACATTTCTTCAACTTGAAACCTGCGTCTTCTGGCTTATACGGCGTAGCGTTGCCAAGCGTGGCAACCGCGAACAGGTTAGGGACGCAGAGAATGATCAACATGTGAAGCCGTCGCTTACCCAAGCGCAGAAAGTGTTCGTGGGGAGCCGCTCCCCAAGCTCGTTCGCAAGCTTCGATAACCCAGAGGAACTCTCAATGGCAGTGAAATTGTATGTAGGAAATATCTCGTTCAACATGACCGAACAAGATCTCGAAAATGAATTCAGTAATTTCGGCCAGGTCAACTCGGCCAGCATCGTTACCGACCGTGAAACCGGCAGATCACGCGGTTTTGCTTTTGTCGAAATGGATTCGTCGGAAGCTGCGCAAGCGGCTATCCAATCACTGAATGGCAAAGATATTGACGGTCGTCCGCTCACCGTCAACGAAGCCAGACCCAAAGAAGATCGTGGCGGCGGTGGCCGTGGCGGTTTCGGCGGCGGCGGTGGCGGACGTGGTGGCGGTGGCGGTGGACGTGGCGGCGGTGGTGGTTACGGCGGTGGCGGCGGACGCGGCGGCGGCGGCGGCCGTTATTAAGCGTTGACGCTAGACGTTGACCGACACAGCATCTGAAAAGAGTAAGGGCTGGAAAAGGCAATATGCTTTTTCCAGCCCTCATTCGTTATGGCGATCATTCATTCAGCCCTTTCAGGCCTTTAACCCATCGAACTCACACGCGCTGGCTTGATGTGATAAATCACGCGCTGTTCGCCCGGTTGGCGGAACGGATAAACATCTTGCCCCAGATATTTTTTCGCCATTTTGTTGATGTGATCGTCCGCGCCTTCAGTCGTGCGTTCGGCGACGGAACCGCGCACTTCGAGATAGCGATAGGGGTTGTCAGGATCAACCAGCATCACCGAAACGCGTGGCTGCGCTTGCAGATTCTTGTCTTTTTGCCGTCCGCTGGCGGTGTTGAATACGACGCACTCGCCATCGTAATCAATCCACACGGGGGTTACTTGCGGTGCACCATCGGGCATTACGGTGGCGAGTCCGGCAAAGATTTTTTTGTCGAATAGGTCGGCGTAGTTTTCAGGGATTACGTTGGACATAACTTAGGCTCCTTGTTGGTTTGGCACTGGTGAAAGTGGTTTGCTGCTTAAACTGCGTCGCCACACTTACCGCTGTCAAGGGCGTGCGTCAAGCCAAAGCAGTAAAGACAGCCCCGCAATTCGTTTCATTGCGGCAGCCTAACTATTGCTATCCTAGCGTTTAAGCCATATGGCTTCGTGCGATTTATAGATATGGGCTTTGTGTGAGCGAAAATAGGTCGGATGCGTATGGTTACGTGTTTCTTTTTCGGTCACTAGACTTGGCTTGTTGGCGTTTGGTTGTGGAAAACGTTACGTATTGCTTTCCCGGCAAAGAAAGTTTCGCGGCTAAATAGCCCTGTAAATCACCTTACGAACTTGTGCGAAATGGTGTGCTGCTAGCGCATGGCCTCAATGATAGAATGCAGCCTGTAGTTTTTATAAGCCTTCCATCAACGATGTAAATTTTGTTCACCGTTAAGTTTCAAGCAGATCTGCTTGAAACTGAATGAACAAAAAACTTCTTCTCGACCCAAAGCAGTAACTGAGAATGACGAGAGAATTATGGATGTTCAATCCACGTTCTTGAGAAGCGCGCGTTGATGTTGAAGGTAGGGTTTAACCGGCAATATAGGAGGCACAAAAGATATTTATGGTAGAACACTGTAATAATCACACGCCTGTTTTTTCACGAGTCCTCACCGCAGTTTGTTTAAGCACGTTGTTTCAGTTTGCGGCTTGCGCGCAAACGAATACTAATCCACCAGCACCCGCGCCGCACGAAGTGGCGGTGGAACCGTCGCCGGAAGTGGCGATTTGCGAACCGACAGTTTTCACCGCACAACCGGAAGCGACGATTGTTGAGCCTTCACACGAACAAAAGCTTTCGGCCTTCAAGTTCTCTGAACCCGAAGCCAAGCACGCACTGGCTCCGCGTCAGTTCAAAGCTACGGCTTACAGCATTCACGGACGCACGCGCAGCGGCACACTTACGCAAGAAGGCACGATGGCGGCTGATCCGCGCGTCCTGCCGTTGGGCACGGTCGTGCAAGTCAACGCGGGCAAATACTCCGGCGTTTACACTGTGCATGACACAGGCGGTGCGATCAAAGGCAATCGCGTAGACGTTTGGCTTCCTACCAATAAAGAAGCGCGCCGTTTCGGACGCCGCGCCATTAAGTTAGTCGTATTGAAATATCCAATGAGAAATTCGGGGCAGAACGCTCCGACCCATAAATAAATTCGTTTTTATTCCCACGTAAATTTCGTCTCCTTTCGTCTCTTTCTGCGCCGCTTGCCAATAGGTAAGCGGCGCTTCTTTATTTTAAGGCTGCAAGTTGAGTTATCTGAAAGTCTGTAGTCTTATGCGGTTCGCATCACCGCAAAACCATTTCATCACGCGAGGAAAGAATATGAGTTATCGAATCCAACGTACGCTCACGGTCGTGTTTTTAAGCGCGGCTTTACTCATCACGGTTACGGCCAATGACGCCGCGAAAGAAGCACTTGCCCAAATGTGGCACGTAGCGCCGACGGCCCCGAAGATCGCCGAAATTGATCGCGTCACCGAATTACGTAAGCGTCGCACCGAAGTGATGAAGCGGATGAGTGCGAACAGCGTAATGGTATTAATGAGTACCGAGCCGCGCATTTATACTTACGACGTAGATTATCACTACCGCCAAGAGAACAATCTTTATTACCTCACCGGCGTCAAGCAGCAGGATTGCACGCTCGTGCTAGTGCCGCAGGGACAAACGATCCGTGAGATTTTGTTCGTGCCTGAGCGTAACGCGCGCAACGAAACGTGGAATGGCAAGATGATGACCAACGACGAAGCCCGCGAGCGCAGCGGTGTGCAAGAGATTTGGGATGCGCGTTTGCTCAATGGCTTTCTCGCGTGGCTCGCACCTAAAGCGGAACAGGCCATTGCCAAACGCGGCAACGTGTCGAAACCCAATGAACAACTCGCAGCGCAATGGCAGCGCGAGTTTACGTCCGTCGCAGAAGCCGTCAAAAACAACCAATCCGAGCTGTATCTGCTGACGCCGCCAGGCCGTGACTTGCGCGAATACCGTGCTGAACATGAACTTGCCACTGCGTTGCGCGAAACCAGTGGCTGGAAAACGAAATCGGCGCACAATATTTTTGCCGAGTTACGTGTGCGCAAATCGCCCTGGGAAATGAAGCTGTTGCAACACGCCGCTGACATCACTGCCGAAGCCTTTCATCGCGTATTCGCCGCTGCCGGATCAGCGCAGCACGAATATGAAATTCAAGCGGAGTTTGAATACACCTTTAAGCGGCGCGGCGCTGACAGTTGGGGCTATCCCTGCATCGTCGGTGGCGGAGCCAATGCCACTACGCTGCATTACATTACCAATCAGGAAGCCCTCGCCGACAACAGTTTGTTGCTGATGGATTGCGCGGCGGAATACGATCATTACACGGCTGACATCACCCGCACGATTCCGATCAACGGCAAGTTCTCGAAAGAGCAAGCCGACATCTATCGCATTGTTTATGAAGCGCAGGAAGCCTCAATCAAACGCGTGCGCGCCGGAGCGCAAGTCGGTTCGGTGATGGATGAAAAGACCGTTCAAGGCGCGACGACGGAAGTCATCAAGGAAGGTTTGTTGCGGCTGGGGTTGATTACCTCAAAGAGTGGCGACCAATTCCGCACATGGTACATGCACGGTTCCAGCCACTGGATCGGCATGAACGTTCACGACGTTGGCGATTACCGTTTGCCGCTCGAACCAGGCATGGTGCTGACTGTCGAGCCGGGCATTTACATTCGGCCTGACACGCTCGACCTGCTAGCGAAAGTGCCGGGTAACGAGGAATTCATCAAAGCGGTGCGTCCGGCGTTTGAGAAATACAAAGGCATTGGCATACGCATCGAAGACGATATTCTCGTGACCGCTGGCGACCCGGTGAATATGTCTGCGGCGATTCCGCGCAAGCTCGAAGACGTTGAAGCGACGATAGCCCGCTTGCGCCGTGAATTGAAAACGTCGGGTTGGCCTGCGATTTCTTCACGCTGAGAAAGCAACCAAGATGTCTATTCAACTTTACACACCCGAAACGCGCTACGTCGTAGCGAGTTTGCCGCTCCATCAATTCCGTCAGGCGTTGCTGGCCGTGCATGATTTGGAGGATTTCGTTTCGGTCACACGCGACAAAGCCGAAGTCACCTTGATCGTAGCGCAAGACGCATGGCTGGCAATGGCGGCGAACTTTCCCAGCGCGCAGGTGGAAAGTGACCGGCGGATGATTCGCTTTGACACCGTGCTGGATTTTTCAGTCGTAGGCTTCATTGCCGAAATCAGCCGGGCGCTGGCTGAAGAGGACATTAGCATTCTCAGCATCTCAACCTATCTCACCGACGCCGTACTCGTACACGAATCGCGCTTTGCCGACGCCTTGCAAGCGGTCAAACGCGCACTCGTCGCATTGAGCTTCACGCATCTTTCTCAACTCTAGACCCAACACTGAATTTGTATCTGGACAAAAAAACAAGGAGAGGCTTTTTAGGACCTCTCCTTTTGAAGGCTAGCTTTGCTGGGATGAAAACTTTGAAGACGATGCGCGATTGTAAGATTTATGAATTCGCGCGATGTCTTACTGAAATGCAAGCCCGATGCCACACGCTCCTTTTTGAAAGAACTTAACTCCCGCCTTGAAAACGCAACGACTTAGACGAGTGAACAGTGATTCAGTGAAGCGCCACCAAGTTGGTTTATCCAGAAATTCGTATGAATGACTTGGTTTTTTCGGAAGTTGAAATTTCAAGAAGCCGATTCTTCAGAAGCTGGCAGTAAGTTGAGGCGGGTGGGTGTTGCATGGACAAGTTGAAAAAACGTTTTGGCCGCGCTGAAGAAGCGACCCGCTGACAAGCCTGATGGGCTAACGTATACTGCCTGTGCGTTTCAACCAAACGCGCGAACCCCTGCGGAGACAAGTTACATCCACACTGTATCCACACTCTAGGAGAACCCCATACCATGTCGAAGCACAAAGAGCACAAGGCGCTGATGGGCCGTGTCAAAAAGGCAGTCAAGAAAACCCAGCGCAAGCTGAGTGAAGATCAATTCAATAAAGAGTTACAACGCACGATCAATTTTCTTTCCGAACTCAAAGAACACATGAGTCATTTGCAGGCCAAAGAAAAAGCCGTGGTCAAAGACCAACTGAAAGCGGCCACAACTAAGCCGCCGGTCGCTAAACCCAAAGCCAAAACGTCCAAGCCCGCAAGCAAGAACGCGGTGAAAGCGGTTGCGCCTGCTGAAGTGACGACCGCAGTGAAAAAGTGAAAGGCGGAGACTGACGGTGGCAATTCTGCTGGACGAATTTTTCAACGGCGAGCGCGGCCCGCGTCGCTTTCGTAATCGGCGTTGCGGTCATCTGACTTCCGATCATTCGTTGCTTGAGCTATTCGATTTCGCAGCGGAATTGCGGCTCAAGCGCGAATGGGTGCAGGCCAAATCTATCGTTCATTACGACCTGACCGATCCTGAGTATGAGTTCGCGTTGACGCTGGGCGCAGAACTCATCACTTCGCGGGAACTCGTCGAGCGTGCGATTCGCCTGACGGTGCGGTCTTTCGGACGATTGTTGCCGCCGGATGAACAGGCTGTTTTAGCGGCTTTAGTCGCCAAACGCTGGTGATCGAAAGGCAGCAGAAACGCAAAATTGACACTGTTTGAAAGCGCGTGCTAGTTTGCCTTTCCCCACGCCCCAACGCCATAGACCGGTGAAACGCACTGACAAGGAGCAAACCACTTGGAAAATTTGGACATTAGTAAAGTTGTCATTACCTTCGTCGTCTTTTTGTTTTCTACGTCTTGCCACGAGGCGGCACACGCCAGTGTGGCTTATTGGTGGGGCGACACCACCGGACGCGATGCGGGGCAAATGTCACTCAATCCGTTTCCGCATATTCAACGTGAACCGTTCGGCATGTTGTTATTGCCATTGCTGATGCTCTTTCAATCGGGCGGCAATATGCTGATGGGGTGGGCGAGTACGCCGGTTAATCCTTCGCAAATGCGCGATGCGAAATGGGGCAGTTTTTGGACTTCGGCAGCCGGACCATTGATGAATTTGTTTTTGGCAATCGTTTTTCTGGTTTTGCTGAAAGTGGCAGGCACATCTTTAGGAGCTTCGCTGGGCGATATGCGCGACGCCGTTGAGATGTTTTTATGGACGGGCGTTTGGTTGAATATCGTACTGACAGTTTTCAACTTTTTGCCGATTCCGCCCCTTGATGGCGGCAACATGGTCGAAGTCATTTTGCCTTACAACGCCGCGCAACTATATGCGCAAATTCGCCCTTTTGGTTTCATGATTGTGATTGCGTTGAGTATGACAGGCATGTTCAGCCAACTCGTAAGACCGCTGTTGCAATTAGCGATGAGCGTGGTGCGCTAGCTGGGCTAGTGGGATTGATAGGCGCATTGTTCACCGTGTTGGTTCTCACATAAGAGTAATTCCCACCTTGCATTTTTCTGAACAGGATCAATTGTCGTGATGAAAAGAATTGTTAGTGGCATGCGCCCAACCGGCAAATTACATTTGGGCAATTACGAAGGCGCGCTCAAAAACTGGGTAAAGTTACAAGATCAGTACGAATGTTTTTACTTCGTGGCTGACTGGCACGCGCTCACCAGCGATTATGCCGACACGTCGCAGATCAAGGCGAATACGTTGGCGATGGTGACCGACTGGCTCGCCGCGGGACTCGACCCGAACCAATCAACCATCTTCGTGCAATCTCTCATACCCGAACACGCCGAGTTGTTTGTTTACTTTTCTGCCGTCACGCCGCTTGGCTGGCTCGAACGTGTGCCGACTTACAAAGAGCAAAAAGAAAATATCACTGACAAAGACCTGAATAACTACGCTTTTTTGGGCTACCCCGCGCTGCAAGCGGCAGATATTTGCATGTATAAAGCCCATTACGTGCCCGTCGGCATTGACCAAGTTGCGCACGTAGAGCTGACGCGCGAGATCGTGCGCCGCTTCAATAACTTTTATGGCGAAGTCTTTCCCGAACCCGAAGCGCTGTTGACGCCGATCTCGAAACTGACCGGCACCGATGGCCGCAAGATGTCGAAGAGTTACGGCAATACGATTGAGCTTTCTGAGTCGGCTGACTCGTTGCGCGAAAAGACGCGGCGGATGATTACGGATCGTACGCGCATCAAGCGCACCGACCCCGGTCATCCCGAAGATTGCGACGTATGTCAGATGCATCGTTTGTTCGTGACTGCCGAAGTCGCTGATCAATTCGACGCCGATTGCCGCGCCGCCAAAATCGGTTGCGTAGACCGCAAGAAAGCCTTGGCCGAAGCATTAATTGAATATCTCGCACCGATCACCGAGCGGCTGAACTATTACCGCGAACGTCAAGACGAAGTGGTGGACATCATCCAAACTGGTTCGCGCAAAGCCCGTGCTGAAGCGCAACACACCATGAGCGAAGTGCGTGAGGCGATGCAGATTCGGTGGTGAGGTGACGAGAGTCGAACGTGTCAGGGTTGAGCAGGATTACGATCTTTGGTCATGTTATTGCTCGGTGAGGCAAGCCTGATGAACTGACAACTAGCCATTGGATGAGTACAATGAGATCAGTAATGGTGCATTCTCATTTGGAAACGGCTAGGAGGAAAGGTTTGAAAAAAATATACGCATCCTCGCAGTGGAAAGAGGCAATGTTGATTAGGCGTAAGTGTTCTTTGAAACGTTCACGTCGACCTCGTGCCAGTCGTCCATTTCGTACAGCTTTGTTCATTCAAGAATATAAGCGTTTAGCGTGTCTTAAGCGACGCGAGCTACAAGCCCCAGACAGTTTTTCGGTTTTGAATAACCCAGATGAATTTTGCAAATTTATCCAGGATTTGAAGCACGAGCTTGAAGAGCATGGGAAAATCGGTGTCAATCTTGAAAAAGTGTCGGAGCAAACGCCGGAAGCTTTGACATTGTTTATTAGTAACTTGGCAGCTCCACGGGAACGCCTTACTTCGAGCGTAGGTTCGATTCCGAAAGATCTACTGCAACGACAAACTTTCTTAGCTTCTGGAATCTGCGCCTATCTAAAGTTGAATCGCCAAGTTCATCAACAGGCAGAAGCTGGAAACATACTCCGAAGAAAGAATTATCGGGTTGAACCGGAAACAGCGGCAGTTCTGAAAAAGTTTGCAATGGAAAGCCTCCACGGAGCAGATCGTCAACACCTAGACCTTTATCGAATCCTTATTGAATTAATGGCGAATACGCACAATCACGCGAAAGGGAGTCGACAGCAGGCAGAGTTGTGGTGGGCATCTGCTTCTCGCATAAGCCAGAACCGAATAGGTTTTACTTTCGTTGATAACGGCATCGGTATCTTTGCTAGTGTTGGAGAAACCATGAACACGTTGCGAAAGGTGGCAAGGTCTTTCGGTATCCAGGATAATCGCGATTTTTTAAAGCACCTGCTTAACGGTGAGCTCCAGTCAAGCACAGGGATGAAAAATCGCGGCAAAGGAATACCAAGAATCTACGAATTGGTGCAGAAAGGAAAAGTTGAGAACCTCACCATCGTTACGAATGATGTATTTGCCAAGGTAGGTGCAGATGATTATCGACGATTGAGTACCCCATTTGATGGGACGTTATGGTATTGGGAAGTTGCCTTACCTGGGCAAAAATTAATGGAGGTAACTATATGAACGCAAGCTATCAAGTAATTACTACTACTCTAAAACCTGATGCTGTTCCCCGGTTGACCATAAATATCGCAGCAGAGTTTTCACGCTTTCCTGGCGCGCGGTACAAACAGGATGGACTACATTCCGGTGAAGAGTTTCGGGAGAAGCTCTTAAAGCCGCGGTTTGTGATTGCGCTTGAGCAAAAGCGAAAGCTGTTAGTGAATTTGGATGGCGCAGAAGGCTACGCGACGTCCTTCCTAGAAGAAGCCTTTGGCGGGTTGGCACGTGAGTATAGTGCTAATCAGGTACTCAACCATTTGGAGTTGCAATCAACTGATGAACCGTTATTGGTCGAAGAGATTAAAACATATATTTGGGAAGCTAATAGAGGGTAAGCGTCCGCTATACGTTGCCTGCTTTTTGGCGGGGCTATGCCTCGGCCTTCTGATAAAGCAAAAGTTGCCTGTTCGCTTTAAGGAAGAGCTTGATTTGCTCCCACTGCTTCAGGTCGTGGCAACTTTGATTATCGCGTTGCTCATTACTCACTATGGTAAGCAGCGCGCTGACGATCAGCGAGTTGAGAAGGAAATCCTCATTGAGCAATTACGTGACTGCCAGACCAAAGCGAAAGAAATCTACAGTGAGTTTTATGGCTGTTGTGAGGCAGGGCAGGTGTCCGACGTACAAAGCAGGAAGTTCGTGCAAGCTATGCGCGACTTGTCGAATCAACTCAATACTCTTAAGAAAGTGATTGGGTATTTCGGCGAACCGCCGCAACTTGCACAACGGTGGGATAAGTCTTGGGGCTTTTATCTTGATTTCAAAACCAGCGTCACGGGTCTCAGCCCTTCAACCGATGTAAGCAATTTCAAGATTCGGAATGACGCCGAGAGTCACTGGCGAAAATTCGACGAACATCTAATGGCCTTTATCTTCGAGACCAATAGGCTTTGAAAGCCGCTTGGTAGATTGGCGAAACTGTATCGTAATGGCAAAAGCTAAGATTGCTCCGACAAAAGACACCGAAGAAAACTTTGATGACGCGCGTAACGACAACTATCGCGTCAAGCTCGAAATGTTCGAGGGACCGCTCGACCTGTTGTTATATCTCATCAAGAAAGACGAGATACACATCACCGATATTCCTGTCGCCCACATCACTGAACAATACTTGGCTTACCTCGCCTTGATGCAGGAACTCGACATCGCTCTGGCCGGAGACTTTCTGGTGATGGCTTCGACACTGATTTACATCAAGTCGAAGATGTTACTGCCGCCCGACCCGATGGCTGAAGGCGAAGAAGACCTGCACGAAGACCCGCGCGCCGAACTGGTCGAGCGTCTGCTCGAATATCAAAAGTTTAAGTCGGCGGCGAATATGCTTTACGAAAAAGGCGAACTCGAAGCGGCTCGTTACACGCGGGGCGAACTCGACACCGACAAGAGCAATCCTGAAATTTCGGCGACGATGTTCGACCTGCTCCGCGTCTTCCGCGAGATTCTCAAACGCGCCGAAGCAGAAGCCGAGATGGAAATTCATCGTGATGAAGTCACGATGAGTTCCAAAGTCGCGCAGATTCGCGCGGCGCTGGCCGAAGGCGGCGAAATCAATGTGCGCGATTTGTTCATGCTGGCGAAATCCAAACGCGAATTGATCGTGACGTTTCTCGTGTTGCTCGAACTGGTCAAATACGCCGAGATCACGTTGGTGCAACGCGAAGTCTTCGGCGACATTTTTGCCCGCCAGCGCAGCAACGACATTGCGCCAGTCGAGATTGTTGACACGTATGAAAAGCCTGTCGAGCCAGAAGCTGAACCGGAAGCCGAAGTTGCAACCGAGACTAAGCCTGAAGCAATAGCTGAAGACGTAATAGACACGACTGCCACGACGGAGCCTGAACTTGCCCTGCAAGCCTGAACGAAATGAACGACCCTGAAAACACCCAACCAGAGAAACCAGAGAAAGATGACGCCCCTGTCTTTGACGCCGATTTTGACTTTGCGGCTTTGGAAGACGAACTGCTTATGATCGAAGAAAACCCGAACCTCGAAGACCACGCTGACGCAGCGGAAAGCGTGATGATCGAACACGACGAAACCCCTTTTATCGAAGACAACGCCGAACCGCTGACGGCGCAATCTTACGAGCTAAAACCCGTGATCGAAGCCTTGCTCTTTGTCAGCGAAGAACCGCTGCCCATTAAGCACCTCGGCAAAATCATGGGCGACGTAGCCGAGATTGACATTGAATCCGCGCTCAACGAATTGGTCGCCTAATACGACGCGCGCGACGGTGGCCTAGAAATCCGCGAAGTCGCGGGCGGCTGGCGCATCTCGACGCGTGCGCAACATCACGACTTCATTCGCGCTTATCTCAAGTCGCGTCCGTCGGCCAAACTCTCGCTGCCGGGTCTCGAAACACTGGCGGTCATTGCTTACAAACAGCCGATTACGATTCCTGAAATTCTGGAAATTCGCGGCGTGAGTTCTTCATCGGCGATCAAGACGCTGCTCGAAAAGCGCCTCATTGTCACCAAAGGCCGCAAAGAAACCGTAGGCCGCCCGATGATGTACGGCACGTCGAAAGACTTCCTGTTGCAGTTCGGCCTGAAAGATTTAACCGAGTTGCCGAGCATAGAAGATTTCGAAGACCTTGCTCAGTGATGAATGCAGGCATGTGTTAGGCTGCTTTCTGCATGAAGGAGGTAATCATGACAACGATGACTTTAGACATTCCTGATGAAGTGGCTTATCGAGTTGCACCGCTGCGCGAGCATCTGCCCGCCTTGATGGAACACGCCAGCGAGGCATTACCAATTGGATACCCCAGCGGCGCTTTATATTTATCGAGTGACTATCCCATCGTAGATGAAATGATGGGTTTCCTCGCCAGCGGGCCAACGCCGACCCGGATTCTGGAACACAAGATTTCAGCCGAGTTACAAGAGCGACTGGAAACCTTGCTTGATAAAAACCGGGAAGCTGTGCTTGCAGAAACGGAAGCTGCTGAACTCGATGCCTTTCGTCGCGTCAACCATACGATGATTTTGTTGAAAGCTCGCGTCCGCAAAGAACTGCTACAGGCTTCGGCATAATGAGTTTTTATGTCGCGCATTCACATCCCTGCCGAAATTCGTCGTACCGTGATAGCCCGCGCTCAAGGGTGTTGCGAGTATTGTTTATTAATGCAGGCCGCGACCGATTTTACCCACCCGATTGATCATATCGCTCCGCTGAAACATCGCGGGCTAACCCACCCGGAGAACTTGGCATTGGCTTGCATCGAATGTAATACCAACAAAGGGTCTGATATCGCGGCCTTCGACCCGCTTACCGATGAAGTCGCTCTTTTGTTTCACCCTCGCCGCCAAAACTGGTTCGATCATTTTGAGCTAGTGAATGACACGATTCGCGGGCTTACGCCGACCGGACGTGCCACCGCTGCACTTTTGCAATTCAATGTTCCTATGCGTACCTCAGAGCGCGCGCGGTTACTTGCGATCAATTTTTATTCTTCTCGTTTGCCCCTTCAATGAACATTCTTTCGCTCGAAAACGTCAGTAAGACCTTCGGTATCAAGCCGCTCTTTGACTCGGTCAGCTTCGGTCTCGACGAAGCCGATAAGATCGGTGTGATCGGCGCAAATGGCAGCGGCAAGTCTACGTTGTTGCGCGTGATTGGCGGCGAAGAAGCGCCGGACACGGGGCGAATGGTCGTGGCGAATGGTCGCATCGTCGCTTATCTCTCGCAGAATCCGCCTTATGACCCGCAGCAGACCGTGATGGAATCGGTCTTCAGCGGCAACAACGAAGCCTTGCGGCTGAAGCTGGCGATGTTGCGCGATTACGAAACGGCTTGCGCTGAACTGGCTGATCACGGTGGTCCAGATGGCAACCCAGATGGCAATGACGACGAAAAGCTGCTCGCGCGCGTCGCCGACCTTGCACACGAACTCGAAATCAGCGGCGCGTGGCAACTCGAAACCGAAGCCAAAACCATTCTCGCGCAACTCGGCATTCAGCAACTCGACGCCAAAATGGCTACGCTCTCAGGTGGGCAGCGAAAGCGCGTCGCCCTCGCGCACGCACTCGTGATTCATCCCGACTTGTTGATGCTCGATGAGCCTACGAATCATCTAGATGCTGAAACGGTGGAATGGCTTGAACGTTATCTGGCTGATTTCAATGGCGCGCTGTTATTGGTGACGCACGACCGATACTTTCTTGACCGCGTGACCAATCGAATTCTTGAGATTGAGCGTGGGAGCGTACAAACCTTCACGGGCAATTACGGAACCTATCTCGAAAAGAAACAGATGCAGGAAGAGCGCCAAGTCGTCGAAGCGCAAAAGCTCAAACAGATGGCGCGCCGCGAACTCGAATGGTTGCGGCGCGGAGCCAAAGCACGTACGCGCAAGTCGCAAGCGCGCATAGACAACGCCAACGAAGTGATGCAAAAGTCGCGCGAAGCTGCCGCTGTCATCGCCGACAAGAAAACCCTCGAACTCGCGTTTGAATCGTCGCGGCTGGGCGGCAAGATTCTCACGCTCACGGGCATCAGCCACGCTTATGGCGACAACACGGTGATTCGTGATTTCAGTTATTCTTTCAAACGCGGCGACCGCATCGGCATCATCGGCGCGAACGGAGCAGGGAAGACTACGCTGCTTGAAATTATTGCGGGGCGCTTGCAACCCAACGCGGGCACGATTGAGAAAGGGCAAACCGTCGTCATCGGTTATTACGATCAAGAGGCGCGCGCGCTGCCTGAAGACGTGCGGCTGATTGAATACGTGAAAGAAGTCGCCGAGCGCATTCAAACCGTCGAAGGCGATTGGATCACCGCCAGCCAGATGCTTGAACGCTTTCTGTTCCAGCCCGCGATGCAATACCAACCCATCGCCACGCTGTCAGGCGGCGAACGGCGGCGGTTGTATTTGCTGCGCTTGCTGATGAGCGCGCCCAACGTATTGTTGCTCGATGAAATAACGAACGATCTCGACATTCCCACGTTAATCGCGCTCGAAGAATACCTTGAATCGTTCGCGGGCTGCCTCGTAGTCGTTAGCCACGACCGATACTTTCTTGACCGCACCGCCGACAGCATCTTTCGTTTTGAAGATGATCGACGGATTCGTGAGTATCCGGGCAATTACGCAGCCTTTCTCGAAATCCGCGAACGCGAGCGCGCCGAAGAAAAGGCCGCCACGACGGAACGAACCGTGCAGGCAAAAAGCGCCAAGCCGCAAACGCAAATGGTTGAGAATGTCAGCGTCCCCACCAAACGCAAACTCACGTTCAAAGAAAAACGCGAACTCGAAGAACTCGAACAACGCATCGCAGCCAGCGAAGCGCGCCAGACCGAACTTGAAACGCAACTATCCACCAACACCAGCGATCACCTGTTGGTCGCGCAACTTTACGACGATCAGCAATCGTTGAAGGCTGCGCTCGAAAACGACTTGGAGCGTTGGGCGGAACTGGCCGAACTGGCGGCATAAACGAGAGGCAAAGCGATGGAAGCCGATACGTTAAACGACATTGGCGTAATCAAACGCCGTGAGATCGAAGCCCGCATTCTCGTGCCCGTGCTGGCGGCGCTCGGCAATGAGTTCGGACGCGAGCGCGTAATCGAAATCGTCTGCGACACGATCATCAGCGTTGCTCACGAACAAGGCGCGCAACTCGCCGCGCAAACCGGCGGCAATGAACTGGCGGATTTTGCGCGTGCGTTGACGGCGTGGAAAAAAGACGACGCGATGCAAATGGACGTGTTGGCTGAACCAGTAGGCTTAAATGATGAACGCTATGAGTTCAACGTGACGCGGTGTCGTTACGCCGAAATGTATCGCGCGCTGGGCATTCCCGAACTCGGCGCAGTGCTTTCGTGCAACCGCGATTTCGCTTTGATCGAGGGGTTTAATCCCCAGATTCAACTGACCCGTACGCAAACCTTGATGCAGGGCGCGACGCATTGCGACTTTCGGTTTGAACGGATAAGTAAGCCGGATGCGAGCTAAACGCGCTGAAAGCCTTTTTCTAGCTCGCGCATCGTCACCCGCAAAATGATTGGACGTCCATGCGGACAAGTCGCGGGGTTTTCCATCGTCAGCAATTCGTCAATCATCCAACGCATTTTTTCAGGTGCGAGCGTCATATTGATTTTGACGGCAGCGCGGCAGGCCAGACTCGCGGCGATTTCGGCCTGGATTTCATCCAATGATAAACCTTTGCGGTCGTGTTCGATGGCGTCGAGCAATTCGAGCAGCAACGACTGCGCAGCGCCAGCAGTGAGCATAGCGGGTACGGCTTTGATGGCGATGGTGCGGCCTGAGAGGCGACCGAGTTCAAAGCCGTTGGCTTCGAGTTCGGGCAGCAGTTGATCGAAGGCCACAGCCTGCGCGGGCGTGAGGTCGAGCGTTTCGGGAATCAGCAGTCGTTGCACTTCGATGTGCTGGCGGAGCAGCGCGTTCCAATGTTGTTCAAACAGGATGCGTTCGTGGGCTACGTGTTGGTCAATGATGAGCAAGCCTGCGCGGTCAGCGGCGAGAATGAAACTGTTGTGCAACTGTCCGCTGATGTTGATCTCGTCTTTATCAAGCGTCAGGTTTTGCGCGACCTTGAACGGTGCGTTGGCGCTGTCAGTCGCGTGCGCGCCGAGGCAGCCGAGCCGACTGCCGTATCGTGGCGGCGCAGATTTCTGCGGTTCATAAACCACCGGCGCACTCGGCGCGTTCAGTTCTGTCTCAGTCAAAACCGCTTCATCAAATTCAGGCGGCAACTCAGACCACG
>JANNUY010000921.1:0-2765 GCA_031414155.1 Acidobacteriota bacterium | reverse complement strand
GCTGCGAGTTTGATTTGGGTGCGCGCCTGACGGCTGTTTGTTTGCAATCCGTTTTGCAATTCGGCGCGCAACCGTTCGGCGCTTTCCTGCGCTTCGGCTTTGAAGGCTCCGACGCTGGCGAAGCGCGCGCTGAACAACGTCGTAGCCGCTGCGAGAATTAACAGCGCGACCGCCCACTGTGGCGTGTTTAACGTAGCCCATACACCCATCAACACCGCGTAAAAACGTCCGCTCGCACGACCGGTGGTGGCAGCGACTATGCGTTCGGGCAAATCCGCCGGAGCCACAATTTCTTCTTTGGCTTCGCGGCACATGGCAATGGCGTCTTCGATGCCGCCCAGCAAGCGACGACACTGGCGGCATTGGTCGAAATGATTTTGAAAGGTTTGAAATTCGGAAGGCAAAAATACACCATCGAAATAGCGTTCGATTAGCAGGTCGAATTCGCCGCAACTCAGCATCTTGCCCGGCGTCGTCGCGGCGAGAATGCGTGTCGCCAATACAGGTGAAACCGCGATATCTTCGCCTTCCGCCAAGGCGCTCGTTTCACCCATCGCGGCGCGTACGTCAGTGTAAAGCGCGCGGCACTCGCGGCACACCAACCGATGCGCGGCGCATTCGGCTTTGGTGCGCGAATCCAATGCGGTTTCGAGGTAATCGCTCAGATGATCTTCAAAAGTACTGCAATTCATCGTGCTTCACTCACCGTGTTACAGGGTCTCAACCACTTTCATGCGTCTTAAAATTTTTGCCAGGTCAATGCGACCGCGATTGATGCGCGATTTCACTGTACCCAGCGGGATTTTCAGGATGTCTACGATTTCTTGATAGGTGAGTTCTTCAATGTCACGCAAGATAACGCACTCGCGCAAGTCGTGCGGTAACTTGGCGATGGCGGCGTGAACCTGTTTGGCGCGTTCAGTGCGCTCGACGCCTCGGTCGGGCGTATCGGTGCGGCTTTCAAGGTGATAGCTATGATCTTCGAGGTCGTCGCCGAGATCGGTCGGAGTACGCGTGCGGCGGCGATAATCGTCAATCACCAGATTGCGCGCCAAGCGCATCAGCCAGTTTGCCAGATCGCCCGCCTGTGCGTCGTATTGTTCAAGCGAACGATAGACGCGCACGAAAACTTCCTGCGTCAGGTCTTCGGCGGTCTCGTGGCGTCCGGTGAAACGATAGGCCAGATTGTAAACGCGGCGCGAATATTCCTGTACGACGTGTTCCCACGCGACACTATCCCCCGCGCGACAGCGGCGCACGAGGTCTGCATCTGACGTAATCAAAGAGGCTCCTAAGTTCATCTGGTAACTACTCATTCGGGTGTTCCTGTCTTCTCAACCTTGCTGTGGGCTCGACCTTGCCGTGGGGTGGCAACAGTTCCCATCAGAATTCTGTCTGTCGGCGCTTAACGACACTGACCAGCAAGAAGTTCAGGCTATTTGATGAGCTTCACGCTCGCTGGTTTCGTGAATAACTCTTCCGGCACGGGCGCGTCGGTTATGACGTTTTGGTAATTGATGCGGCTTTCCTGCACGCTGTCGCGGTAAAAGTCTACGATGTTGGGGAACTTCACGCTGCCATATGCGACGTATTGAAAGAACCGCACTTCGCGTTTAGAAAGGTTGCGGCCTTCCATCTTTTCATAACTCAAACTCATCGGCAGTTTGGTGTAACGATCAAGCATCAGGTAAACGGTTTTTTTTTCGGTGAGTTTAATCTCGACCACATCGGCGCGTTCGCCGGGGCGGGTTTCTTCGCGTCCGAAAAAACGCACCTTCACGCCTTCTTTCTGCCAGCCGCCGCGCAATATGTGATCTATGTCGAACTCGATGCCTTCCTGAAAATCGGCGACTTGTTTGGGCGATTGGTCTTTCAGCGTTTCGGCATCGCCGTCATAAATCCATCCTCCATTGCCTGAATTAACCTGAATGATGCGGTCTTTGCGTTTGCCTTTGCCGAACTCTACGCGCTCACGGTCGGGGTAAATGATCGAATCGAGAAACGCTTTGGGTACGGTCGAAACGCCCTTGTCGAATTGCGTATACGTACCGCTCCCTTGCAGCGTTTTGAACTTGAGATAGGCTTCGCCGCCGCGCGCGGCCACGGCGGCTTTGAGCAGGTCAATGCCTTGCTGTTCGTTTTTCGGGTCTCTGGGATCGGCGCGCTGGGCGAACGTGAAAGGCGCGCAAAGCAGAAGAAAGAGCATCGCGGGAAAGTGTTTGTGCATAAGCAACCTGTGCATGGTGAATTTGACGGCGGGACTTTATCACGTACGCAGGCGATGCGCAGGTCACGTATCGCCAATTACACGATGCGTTCGGCGGGAATCAGCGGCGTGTCTACCAACTCGATTTCGCGTATGTCCGAAATTTTGTCGCCGTGCCAAACGCGCAGCGTAGTCTTACCGGCAGGCACGCCCGGCGGAATGATCGCGTTGATTTGAAATTCAGACGTGTCAGTGCTGCCACCCCACGGCCCCGCGTAAACCGGAATGACACCGAAACCGCCGATCTCAACACGTACGTCAAGTTTTTGCGCATCGGGCGGCAGGCCTTTCACGCCGATGGCGACGATGGCGTGGCGTCCGCGACGCGGGAACACCTTGTCATATTTCATCGCGTTGATTACGTCGGTAATCTTGAGCGAAGGCGTGGCTTCTTGCGGAATGTCCTGCCAATTGCGCCAAGCCTTGATCGTGGCGCGCGTGGGTTCACGGCGCAAAATTTCGGTGTGCGCAAAACCGGCGGCGCGAATCATCTTGAGCA
>JANNUY010000920.1:0-15350 GCA_031414155.1 Acidobacteriota bacterium | reverse complement strand
CGCCGATTGGCCGCAACAGCCGCTCGAATCCGGCGACGTATATCGGCTTTTACGACAACATCCGCGACCTGTTCACGCGCGCGCCTTTGTCGGTCGAACGCGCTTACAAGCCGGGTCGCTTTTAGGTAAACGTCAAAGGCGGGCGTTGCGAAGAGTGCCAGGGCGAAGGCTCTATCACGACGCAGCTTTATTTCATGCCCGATGTCGAAGTCACTTGCGGCGCGTGCAAAGGCGCGAGATTTAACGCCGAAACGCTCGAAGTCACGCTGCGCGGCAAGACGATTGACGACGTGCTGAACATGTCCGTCGAAGAAGGCGTGACCTTTTTCAAAAGCGAACCAACGATTGGCAAGAAAATCGAAGTGCTAAATGATTTGGGTTTGGGTTATCTCACGCTCGGCCAATCGGCGACGACGCTCTCAGGCGGCGAAGCGCAACGCATCAAGATCGCAACTGAGTTAAGCAAGCTGCAACGCGCGAAACATACGCTGTATATTTTGGATGAACCGACTACGGGCTTGCATCTGGCCGACATCGAACGCTTGCTCGAATCGCTGAACCGTTTGGTCAACGCCGGGCATTCAGTCCTCTTGATCGAACATCACCTCGACGTAATCAAAACCGCCGACCACGTGATTGACCTCGGCCCCGAAGGCGGCCACGCGGGCGGCGAAGTCGTGGTGACGGGTACGCCGGAAGAAGTGGCAACGTGCAAGCGGTCGCATACGGGGCGGTTTCTGAAGACCCACTTAAAAATCTGAGAGTACTGCTCACCATTTCCGGTTAAAAGGATATTTTTTGCGTATTGGCATTGCTCTACGTTAGTAAACGAGAAACAAACTTTCTTGGCGTTCACTGCCGTGTGACGGCGAAGAATACCTGCAAAGAAACTTGGTTGCCAGATTGCCACGACAATGAAAGTGCGCTGGTTCTCACCTGCGACCTGTCGTTTCTTAGCACTGAGTTTTACAGCTATTCATCCCTCAGTACTCAGCACTCGACAGGGCTTCGCACTTGACGGCTCCCGAAAATCAAACAGGACGGCTGCATATGTTATGCGGGATTTATGATGCGAGTTGTTTGCCTTACGCCGAGCAATTGCTCGCTGAAAACAAGCTGCGCGTTGATGGCTTGAATGCACTCGTAGCAACGCAAACATTGTGCTGGGCTAATTACGCACACCTGCCTGACGCCAAGCGGTTGTCATTGAATTGCAACGCGCCGAACGATTTGCGGCGAGAGACACGTTGAACACGGAGGAAACCAAGGTCGGCTGTGCATTACGGGCCACTATCGAAACAGCCCAGCGCGTCATACTTGCGACTCGCGCCGCGCCTCAAGCAAAAGCGGCAGGTCGGCATCCGCCGCTTGCCAGGCCGCTAAAAAACTGGCGTAAGCCTGTTGGCATTGTGCCGTTGCGCCCGTGAGCGTATCCGCCCGCGCCAGCCCCAAATGCGCGAGCGAATACAAGGGCGAAAGCGGCGCGTGACCGCCCTGATCGAGAATCTTCTGAAATTCCGCCCTCGCTTCCGCCCCACGCCCGAGTCGCAAATAAACCTGTCCGCGCAATGATTGCGGCCAGAACTCCGCCGCCCTTTCGTAACTTAGCGTAGCGTGCAAGTGATCGAGCGCCTGCGTCAGGTTGCCGCGTTGCAGTTCCAGCGCCGCGCTAATCGTAGGCAACCAGATCGCGTTGATGGCTGTGTCGGCGGGGAAACGCTGGCGCATTTCATCGAGCAGCGGTTCAGCTTCGTCAGCCGCACCCGATAAAGCCAACGCGAGCGCCGCGCGGGGCAACGAGGCGCGTCCGCGCGCAAAGCTCAAGCCCTGCCTCACATCAACGCGGGCTTGCGCGTGATCGCCCAGCGCCACGCCGCGCAGCGCCTGTTCCAACGCAAAGCGGGCCGCCAGTTCTTGCGTATTGCCGCGCGCAGCCAAGTCAATTGCGCGGCGCGCGAATTCCTGTGCCTGGTGCCATTGTCCCGCGCAGGCCGCCGCGCCGGCTTGCCAGTCGAACGCGACGAACTCATCCGGTCTGCCCTGCGCCCAAGCGATCTGCTGCTGCATGCCCGATGTGTCGCCTGCTACGACAGCTATCAGATAGAGTACGGCGTGGATATTGGTCAGATCGAATTTCTGATCGAGCGCCTGGTTGGAAATAACTTTGGCTTCAGCGAAACGATTCACACGCACGAGCGACCGTCCCAGATAGAAATAGGCGGGCGCAAAGTTGGGGTTGAGGCTGATGGCTTCGCGGCCTTCGGCGACGGCTTGCTCGTGTTGCCCCAGCAGATCGTAAGCAACCAACAGGTCAATCGGCGCGGTAGACGTGCGCGGGTAGATGCGCTTGAACAGGAGCGCGGCATCGAGCGCCTTATGCAGGTCGCCCGTAAACATAAGATGGTAGCGAAAGGTGACCTGAAGTTGCTCGTAATCGCTCACGCCCTCCCGCAGCGCGTAAGCTTTTTCCGCATACTCAGCCGCCAGCCCCGGTCGGCCAAAGACGCTGTGGTGAATTGAGAGCATGCTCCAGGCATAGGCGAAGTCAGGGTCAAGTTCCACGGCGCGCCGGTAGAGCTGAATCGCATCCATCAGACGGCCGCTGAGCGTTTGCTCGTAGCCGAGCGCGTAGGCCTGAAACGCTTCGAGCTTTTCCGTGGTCGTTTCTTCCAGTTCCTTGTCGAATTGCTGGATCGAATGCAACGACTCACCCAGCGTGGCGCGCAACCGGCTGGCCGCTTGCGAAAGCGCGCGCAAAACCTGCTCTTTGCTTTTGGCTTCGACCTGTTCGGTCTCAAGCGGCCAGCCGGTCTGGCCTTGCAGGGCTTCGAGCGTAATGACGTAATGGCTGCCTAGCGGGGCGATGGAACCGGCGATGAAGGCCTTGAGGTTGTGCCGCAAACAAATCTCCTGTGCGATGCGGGGCGTGACGCGCTCGGTGGGGGAGCGCTTCATCAGCCGCAGCGTATGACGCACTCGCTCTTCGGGGAACAAACTCAAAAACGGCGACTGCCGCAACTGAATCGCCAAGCCCTGTTTAAGCGTTCCGTCAAAAACCGCGTCACCCGTCTGGTTCTCGAAATCAGCCAGCACGATCAAATCTCTTTCAGTGAATACAGGCGAGCGGCGGCGCGAAAACCAGCCGGTCACGGCCTGACGCGCGCGCGCGGCCAGCGATGAAGCGTCACGCGCCACGTTCGGAGTCCCACCTTCGGACAGAGCGCCGAGCCGGTCATGGGCTGTCGGCAAAATCGCATCCAGCTTCGCTTGCAGTTCGAATTGCTGCTTGAATTCTTTCAGGTCGTTGAGCATCGCGCCGATGGTTTGATAACGGTCGGCGCGTTTCTTGCACAGCGTGCGGCTGACAATGCGTTCCAGGTCGCCGGGCGCGACGGGCGCGCTTTGCGTAAGCGGCGGCGGTTCGTCGCGCAATATGGCGGCGATGGTTTCGCTCGTCGTCTTACTGGCAAAAGGCGCGTGACCGGTAACGAGTTCGTAAAGCAATACGCCCAGGCTGAAGATGTCAGTGCGCGCATCCACTTTCTCGCCGCGCGCCTGTTCGGGCGACATATAACGCGGCGTCCCCACCGCTACACCGCTATCCGTGCTACCGCCGATTACTGTCGAGGCTTGGCCGTCAGCCGTCCGCGACTCGGTCGTTTTTGCCAGGCCGAAATCGAGGATTTTCACGACGCTGTCGGAACGCAGCATGACGTTTTCGGGTTTGATGTCGCGGTGAACGATGCCTACGCGATGGGCAGCGTCGAGGGCGGCGGCAATCTGGCTGGCGATCTCAACCGCTTCGCGCCAAGCGAACTGGCCGCGCGCTTTGAGGCGTTGGCGCAGGGTTTCGCCTTCGATCAGTTCGGTGGCGATGTAATGAAGCTCTCCCGCTTCGGTTGTCACCTGCCCGATGTCATATACCGTAACGATGTTTTGATGATTGAGCGATGAAGCGGTTTTGGCTTCGCGAATGAATCGTTGCAGGCGATTGGCATCCTGCGTGTAATGCAACGGCAAGACCTTGAGCGCGACCAAACGATCCAGCCGCGTGTCGAAGGCGCGCCAGACTTCGCCCATACCGCCCGCCCCTAGCAAATCCCTGATTTCGTAATGCGCTACTTGACGCCCAGACAGCGCGGTACGCTGGTCGCGCAGCCGGGCTTCGGCATCAAGGGCGAGGGCGGGCTTGTGCAAAAAATCGCCCGCGCGTTCATCTGCCGCCAGCAAAGAACCGACTTCGCGCAAGAGTTCTACATCCGCGCCGCATTGCTCGCGCAGATAGGCGTCGCGTTCCACCGGCACCATGGAATAAGCCGTGTCGTATAAATCTTTGGCGTGTTGATAGCGTTCAGAGTTCATGGCAAGAGTCATCCGCTTGAGGTGGTGGTGAAATTTTGGTCAATTCACGAAACAGCCAGGCGCGCGCCATATTCCAGTCGCGCCGCACCGTGCGCTCCCCTACGCCGAGCAGGTGCGCGATCTCTTCGTTGTTGAGTCCGCCAAAAAAACTGAGTTCGACAATACGGCTTTGGCGCTCATCGAGTTTGGCTAACTCATTCAGCGCATCGTTCAAGGCCAGAATGTCAGGATCGAACTGATGAGGTTCGAGCGTGGCGTGCGGGAGCGAGACGCGCAACATTCCGCCTCCGTGTTTGAGGGCCTTGCGGCGGCGGGCGCGATCAATCAGCAGGTTTTTCATGATGGTCGCCGCCATCCCGATGAATTGCGCGCGATTCTGCCAAGTCACGTTCTGCCATTCGATCAAGCGCACGTAGGCCTCATTGACGAGCGCCGTCGTTTGCAACGTTTGCTCTGAAGCGAAATCGCGCAAGTATCCATGCGCCAGCCGGTCGAGTTCGGCTTCGACCAGCGGCACGAGTTGCGCCAACGCCTCAGCGTTGCCTTCGCTCCAAGCTACGAGTAATTGCGTTACTTCTTGGGGAGATGAAGAAGCCATCAGCAATGTCTCACCTTTCGGAAATGAAACTACGAATTTGTGTTCTGAACGAATGTGGCGCGCGCAATGTAACACAGCCCTTGTTATTTAGGCAGACCGGCAATCGGCCTGCCAGCCATTTTTGCCGCCGGGTGTCCGCTTTGCTCGCTGAATTTCGCTTTTAGTTTACAAGAAGCGAGTTTCACATTGACCGGCAAAACGTCCTCAACCTCGGGCAGGACGAGCAGCAGTCAGCCAGTCAACGCAGGCAGTCTCACTCGCACTTTCAGATCATCAACGGCTTAACTTTTATTTGGGAGGGAAACGATGTCACCGAAGTTTCAATGCATGCGCGTGTCACGGCATTGCGCCATAACTCAATTCGTAATTTTCGGCTTCACCGTCTTATGGCTGGCGGTTATGAGCCATTCCGCCCTTGCGCAAGGTGCGCGTAGTGATTCGGCGCGCGGCTATCTCGAACGCGGCGCAAGCATGCTAACCAAAGGTGACCTCGACCGCGCCCTCGCCGATTTCGACCTCGCCGTAGCCTCCGACCCGAAGCTGGCAGACGCTTGGTACAACCGCGCCGTCGCCCGTTATTGCAAGGGCAATCTCGATGAAGCCCTCAGCGATCTTGACCAAACCATCAAACTTGACCCGGCGCATGCACTGGCATGGATCAAGCACGGCAATGTGCAGATGCAGCGCGGTCTGCCCGAAGAAGCCATTAGCGATTTCACGACGGCGTTGCACCTGAAGCCGCGCTCGGTGCTGGCCGTGAACAATCGGGGGCTGGCGCGCCAGCAGATGAAGGATTACGCCGGGGCACGCGAGGATTACGAAGTCGCGTTGCGGCTGAACGACAAGAATCCGCTGATTCATAACAACTTGGGCAGCATCAAACACGACCTGGGCGATTACGTGGGAGCGATTGCCGCTTACGACCAAGCCATCAAACTTGATCCCACCTGGGCGGCGGCGTGGTGCAATCGCGGACTCGCCAAAAAAGCGAAAGGCGAATGGAAAGCGGCGTTGGCTGATTACGATCAGGCGATCAAGCTCAAGCCCGATTTCGCGTTGGCTTATTTCAACCGCAGTTGGGTCAAGCGACAACTCAGGATGGGCGGCGAGGCCGAACAGGATTTCGAGATGAGCCTCAAGTTGCGCGCCAGCGAGACCAGTGCTGACCTCGAAGGTTGCAAGTTAATGCAACTCGAAGAAGCGCCGCTGGCGAAAAAGCAATAAAGCAGCACAGCGAGGAACGGTTACATAACTTCCTCTATCAAACACGATTCACAAAGAGAAACATCATGGGCATTTGGATCAATGGCTGGCAGGGCGATCACGCGGGCAAAGTCATCGGTCGGCAACCCAACCGACTGTTGATTTCGCTCACGCATACGGACGGCTCGTTTCCTACGGGGCTGCTTGAAAAGGGCGAACTGGACGGCATCCCCTGGTATTTCGGCGTCAATGTCACTTGCCTGACGCCGGGCGCGCGCGGAGCGGTAGCTACCGTCGTCGAGAAAGTAGGCGATTACGTTTGGTCAATCGAGTTGGCCGAAGTTGACTGGGGCGATGGCAAAGCGCCTTGGGCTGAAGGCGTGCAATTGTTTTCGGTGATGCTGTTGGCGAATGGCGGTCATCAATCAGGAACCATCGCCACCGCCGAAATTGACGCCACGGTAAAACGCATCGCGCCCCGCTTGCCTGATGAAGGCCCCATGCTGGTGCAATTACTCCTGGCTCGACAACAGGGATAAATAACTTAAACGACGCGCGCGGCGCGTTCCTACACTCTCGTTTATACAAGGAGAAAAACCATGAAGCGACGATCGTTATTCGCATTATTCGTGCTGACCGTCATTGGCTGGCAACTAACATCATCAACCAACGCACAGCGCTCGGAAAAGCGGCAGCTTTACAACGTCAGCATCCAGCGCTTTAAGATCGGCACCGAGTATGAGTACAACGACTTTGTCAAAAACGTGATGAATCCGCTGTACGTCAAGGCGGGATTGAAAACGCGCCTAGCCTGGCGGGCTGATCGCGGCACGCGCAACCAGATCATTTACTTCGTGCCGATTGAGAGTTTCGGGGCCAGCCGCGATTACCTCCGTGAGGCGCTGGGCAACGAAGACGCCATCCGTCTCTTCTGGCAAAAGCACGGCCAGTTTCTCGAGAGCAGCGAAATCCTCACGGTCGAAGCGCTGCCCGACCTGAGTTGGACGAATCCCAAATTTCATGGACAGTCGCCCGTCGCGTTGATGCGTTGGCAAACGGTGGCGTATGGGCGCAACACGGAATACGAAGACTTCTTCAAAAACTTAGAGATTCCTGCGCGTCGCAAGACCGCCGAGCAAAGCAATATGTTGGGCCAATGGCGGTTTCGGCTGCGCTTTGGCGGCGACGTCTATCGCTATCTGATGCTCAGGCCGATGGCGAGTTACGCCGAACAGGATGAGGGCGGCACAAAGGGGCTGGGCCAAATCCTCGGAGTTACCGAGTACCAAAAGTTGCTGGACAAAATGCCCAAGGGCGTGATCGTGCAGGACGAAGCCTATCTGCTGCGCTTCCGTCCTGACTTGAGCATTGTGGACGGCAAAGTCGCGCCTATGCTGTAAGCCGCGCCAAACCGCGCCGTGCTACGCGCCAACGGACGCTGCGTCACGGTACGCCAAACACTCAATCATCATTCAAGGAGATCACAACAATGACACACGTAATTCACCCATCCATTTTGCAATACGCGCGCGTCGCGTTGCTCGGTCTGTTGTTGGCCGCGCTCGCGCTTTTCAACTTCACTCTTGCTCGGACAACGGCGCAGACCGCGACACCACCAGCCGCGCAGCCCACCGCCACACCGCCGCGCTATACGGTGCGCATCACCCACGTAAAGCTGGGGATGAACGCCGAGTTCGAAGCCTTAATCAAAAACGAGATGCTGCCAGCTTTTAAGAAGGGCGGGCTCAAACAATCGAATACCTGGACGACCGCCAGCCTGGGCGAAGGGGGCGAATACATCACCGTCAGGCCACTCGACGGCGTGAAGCAATTCGATGAACCCAACTTCCTCACCAAGGCGCTCGGCGAGGAAGCCGCGCGCGCCTTGAACCGCAAATGGAGCCTGTTGGTCAACGACACGCGCCAGTTCATAGCACAGGCCAAGCCGGAACTGAGCATTCCGCCGAAGACGAACGAAGCGCCCAAACTGGCGGTCGTTTATCGCATCAAGGTCGCGCCTTTCCGCACGCGGGAATACGAGGAACATTTCAAAACTCACACCCTGCCGTGGATCAGCAAGGCTGCGCAGAAAGCTTACCTGATGAGCAGAGTCGGGATGGGCGGCGACAGCAATGAATACTTCGGCATGTTCCTGGTGGATTCGTTCACCGACATGGGCAAGTGGATGGCGTCGTTTCCGGCGGGCGGCGACGGCGGGGGGCAGAAACTGGCGGGCATCGTGTTGCAGCAGGAATCGGCGGTCTATCGCTACGTGCCAGAACTGAGCCTCCGGCCCGATACGCAAAAATAATTAAACGCACCGCGATCCCCTTACTACGCTTATGTCAACGTCAACGTGCATAGAAGTTACGAAACCGGCTTGGGACGAGGCTGAGAGTGACCGCCGCACGCAAATTTATCGCACGGCGGCGGCACTCTTTTGTGAGAAAGGTTTTGACGCTACGACGATGAGCGAAATCGCCGCCCTCGTCGGCGTCACCAAAGCAGCGCTCTATTACTTCGTACCCGGTGGCAAGCAGGATTTGCTTTATGCGGTGATGAGTTTCGGCATGGATCGGCTGGAAGAGCGCGTCATCAAACCTGCGCGCGCCCTCACCGATGCCGAGACACGGCTGCAAATCATCATCCGCAACCACGTCGCGCTCATCACCGAAGGCGCGACCGCCAACGGCCACAACTCCGTCACCATCGTCGTAGACGAAACCAGCGGCCTCAGCAAAACCCAGCGGTGCCGCATTGACCAGCGCAAGCGCGCTTATGTTGATCTCATCCGCGACACGCTGGGGCAGTTGCAACACGAGGGCAAGTTGCACGCGCTGGACGCGACCGTCGCGGCGTTTAGTTTGCTCGGCACGGTGCTGTGGGTCGCGCGCTGGTACGACCCAAACGGACGGCTGAACGCCGAGCAGATTGCCGAACAGATTCTGAATCTCGCGCTGGGCGGGCTGACGCGCACGCCCGCGCGACGCACTTTTTATCAGGAGGCATAAACCATGTTCACACATCATCGCTCACGCCTGATTGGTTTCGTTTGGTTGTGCGTGCTTGCCGGTACGGCCTTCGCGCAAACGCGCTTCACGCCACCCGCCCACGCGCCGCAATTTTTTCACATGACGGTTTTCCGCCAGTTGCAGCCCGGTTGCGCAGACTTCCTGCAAAATCAACTTCACCCCGCGCGCCAGCGAGGGGGTGTGAAAACCCTTTACGCCTGGTCAACGGCGTTGGGCGATTTGAACGAACTCGTCACCCTGCAACCGATAGCGGCAGCCGACAGTTTTTATCAACTCAATGCGCCGCAGCGAGAGCCTGCGGCAGCAGTGCTGTGGACGCGGTTCGAGCAATTTTACGAAGAGCACCTCGATTACGTCATCGTCACGCGCCCTGAGTTGAGCGCCGAGCTTCCCGTTAAGCTTCCATTGGTTTGGCCGCGTCTCGTGCGCTTGCGCATCACGACGACCGCGCCGCAACGCGACGGCGAATTCAAGCAATGGTTGCAACGCGAGTGGTTGCCGCGCGCGACGCGCAACACGGCGAGGACAGAATGGCCTACGGAATGGCCCACGAAATGGATAGCTACGTTGCGTTACGGCGGCGATGTGAATAACACCTTTCTCTCGTGGCGGATGGGCGAAGGTTTCGCCGACCTTGATGCGGCGTTCGACCGGCAGGCTGACACGCAATTAGTGGCGGCAGGCGTCGTCACTTGCAACACAGATTACTGGCTGCGCTATCGCCCCGACTTGAGCATTGTCGAAGGCCGGGCAGCGCAGCGGTGAAGTAAGCTGCGGGTCAGTGGGAAATACCAATAACATTAGTAAAAGGAGCAATAAATGTTCACCCTCGCAAATATCTTCGTCGGGCTGGTCAGCCTGTTGCATGTCGGCTTCCTGATTCTGGAGATGTTCCTTTGGGACAAGCCTTTCGGCCTGCGGACTTTCGGTTTGCCGCAGGAATTCGCCACAGCCTCAAAATCCCTGGCCGCAAATCAAGGGCTTTATAACGGCTTTCTGGCGGCAGGACTGGCTTGGGGGCTGTTTAGCGTCGAGGCCAACGGCCATTCCATCAAAGTCTTCTTTTTGCTTTGCGCCATCGTCGCTGGGTTGTTCGGCGGCTTCACGAGCAATCGCAATATACTTTGGGTGCAAGCCCTCCCTGCGGCAGTCGCACTCGCGCTCGTTTGGCTGTCTCAATCACAACATCAATGAGGCGCGGGCCGCGCCGCGAGCGGTAGGGAGCGTGCTAGCCGTTCACGGCTGGGCTGACAACACGTTTGCCTACCACTCGCGGCGCGGCTTCGGAAAGTTCGCTAAACGCTGCATTCCAGCAGCAGTTGTCCGGCTCAATACCACCCAAACAGCCTCAGGATTTACATTTCTCAACACCTGCGTTATTACAGCCTCGCCATCCGGCTTCGTAAGCGGAAGTCAGATGACAACCTGTTTAGATCTAAACGTGAGGGAGTGCCTGCCCTCACGCTGTCACACACACTTCTCTAAGCAATTTCGCAAACTGATCGAATGATCGCCCCGCCGTGTCTCGCACTGTGTCCGGCGCAGTTGCTCATCCGGTTAGCCTGACTCCCCAGCGGCAAGCCCATCGCTGCCTCAGGGAGCCCCCACAACCGTTCTTTCCCAAGGAGGAAATCCATGAAGATGAAGTCATTGATCTTGAGCGGTCTCGCGCTCGTCGCGCTCGCCACCGCAGTATGGCGCGCGACACCGCCCGTCGAATCTCAGGCGCCTGCGGGCAATCCCGCCGTGCGCTTCGCCTTTCTCGACAGCGCAGACATCAACACGATCCCATCCAATTGGACGGGGCCCAAATTCAAGCTGAGCCACAATTACCCGAAGGTGAAACCGAGATGCGAAGCTCCCTGGCTCAAACGTCAGGTGGATTTCAGCAACAAAAACTCCAAGTGGTCTGACTGGCAGGGCTACGTGCAGGACATCATCAATTACGTCAAAGAAGGGCAAGACCCCAACATGCCAGACAACATCGGCTGGCGCTCTGACGTTGGCGGTCAGACGCGCTGGTATCACATTCCGTGGATGGCGTATGACACGCACGGCGGGCGCGAATTCGTGCATGGCCTAACGAATGAACTCTCGACCGCGCTCAATACTTTTCTGAACGAATCGAGCGGTACGCGTTCCAGCGGCAAGAACGTGCTCGCGGGAGCCAAACAAGTCAACGGCGTCAATCCGCTGTTCGAGACGTGGTCGGTCGGGATGTATAACCCCTGCGGCGCGTGGTCGGTCGGACAGGCGTTTCCGCCCTCTGGCGCAGGGGCCGGTGCGCCTGCGACGTATACGCAAAACGGTCGCCTGCTCGCGCGCGGTTTGCCTTTCACCGAAGGTACGGTCGTGATGAAGTTGTTGAACACCACGGCGGATGCGAGCTTCGTCCCTTATCTGAAAGGCTCCACGAGTTGGCAAGCTAACGGTCACCAGAAACTGACGGCGGTTCCCACCAAGAGTACCGATTACACCTACTATGATCGTGCCATCACGACGGTGCATATGATTCAGGTAGACTTGGCCGTGATTGATCCGCGTTCGCCTACGCGCTGGGTTTACAGCACGCTGGGTTATGACGGTACTTTGCCGGGCGCGACCGTGTGGGATCGGCTGGTGCCGCTGGGCATCGAATGGGGTAGCGATCCGGGGACGTTCCCAGCGGTGCCACAAAACCAAAGCAGTCCAGCTTGGCAATCCATTCTCGCGCCCACCAATCTGCCTGAACATTACGGCTGCACAAAACGGCTCGCTGGTGTAGTTGATAACCCTGCGTCGAGTTGCGTCTCGTGCCATATGGGCGCTTATGCCGCAGCGCCGGGCGTGTTGAGCATTCAAGGCAAAACTATTCCGCCTATCTTCGTGCCCACCAGCACGTGTGCGAACTATTCGCCCGCGAGCGCGGTGTATTTCTCGAATTACAAATTCCCGATGCCTTATCCGGGTTCAACCAGTCCGATCAAAGACGCCATTCCGCTGGATTCATCGTTGCAGCTTCAGGTTGCGTTTGCGCAATACGCCAAGTTCATGAACGGCCAGCAATGATCACGCGGTTGTGGCGCAAGATGCGATCTTGTGCCACAACCCGCCCCACACATTCCGCAAAAGGAGAAAACCATGAGTTCCATGACAAGACGCAGCATGCTGCAACAGATGGGCGCGGCGGGGCTGACGCTGGCGGCGAGCGACGCGCTGGCGCAATCCCCCACCTTACTCGAAGCCAAATGGCTGACTAAAAAACTCAACGGCACGAACGTAATGTTGCGCAGTTACAACGGGCAAGTGCCCGGGCCGTTGCTCAAAACCAAACCCGGCGCAACGCTTTCCGTACTGCTGAAAAATTCGTTGAAGCCGCCCGGCAACGTGCCGCCTGCCGGTGCGGTTCCACCCGGCCTTTCGACGAAATGGAACGGCGAGCACAATATCCCGCACCATTTTGAAATGACCAATCTGCACGTACACGGCCTGGATGTCGCGCCGCACTTGTTCACACCGCTTGGCACGTCTGACCCTAAAGCGCCGATGATTTCGGTACCGCCGGGCGCGACTTACGCTTACAACTTTCAACTGCCTGCCGATCACCCACCGGGCATGTATTGGTATCACCCGCATCATCACGGTTCGACCGCCGTACAAGCCGTAAGCGGCATGGCCGGTGGCATTATCGTTTACGGCGACATTGACGAAGTGCCTGAAATCAAAGCCGCTCGCGAGATTCCGCTCGTCATCAACGACATCGGCCTTTTCCCGCACGAAACGCAAGCGGGTACGTGGTTGTATGCGCCCACGCAAAACGCCATCTGGCAAACCTTCGGCGGCAACGTGACGATTTATGACCCGACGAGCAAACAAGGCGTAGCGACCAAACTCAAAGGCGGATTCACGACGGGTGATTATCCGTTGCGCTATTTCCTGCTGAACGGCCAGCCCTTTTATCAGGAAACGCACAACGCCAACATCCCCACGCAACCGCTGGGCGCGCAATTGCCTTATCAATCCATCACCGTCGCACCGGGCGAAGTCGTGCGCTTCCGCATGCTCAACGCCTGCTCAGACAATTTCATGCCGATCATTGTCGAAGGGCACGATGTGCATCTGCTGGCTTTCGATGGCGTGAACTTCCCTGCGCCGCGTACCGTGGCCGCGCCCACCGCAGCCTGCCCCGCGCCGCAATTCTCGCTTGCACCCGCCAACCGCGCCGAATTCCTGATTAAAGGTTCGGCCACGCCGGGCACTTACCGGATCATCGAACTGCCGCAGAGCCAGCAGTTCCTGGTCAGCGACCCCAAGGTCATCGCGGTCATCAATGTCACGGGTACGCCGAAAAACATGCAACTGCCAACGAAATTGCCCGTGCCTTCGCGTTATTACCCGCTGATCAAACCCGGCGAAGTTACGCGCAAACGTTCAGTGACTTTTGAAGGCATCTTCCACGGCCCGAAAAATCCATACGTCGGTTTGGACTTTCAACTCAACGGGTTGCTTTACGACGAAGACGTCGTCCCGCCCGACGACCGCGTAAAACTCAACGGCGTCGAGGAATGGACGCTCAAAGTGCCCGGCCCGCATCACGGCGGCACAGAAGGCCATCCCTTCCACATTCACGTCAATCATTTCGAGGTCATCAGCGTCGGCGGCATCGCGCAACCGCCCGGCACGATTCACGACACGATCTGGATTCCCGAAAAATCCGAAGTGGTCATCCGCCAACGGTACAAGGAATTCAAAGGCAAGTCGGTTTACCACTGCCACATCCTGCCGCATGAAGACACCGGGATGATGCAGAACTTCCTGATTACCTAATCAACAGCGGCGCGGACTTCCCAAGTCCGCGCCGCCAAGCTCTTTCACCCAACCTCTTTCACATAGACAACCGCAGCCTGAACAGCCTACGCTACGCCCCGCAATCCAAAATCCAACTTAAAAATATGAAAAAATACTTGCCGATATTGTGGATGATCGTGGCCGCCCTTTCATTTGCGCAAAGCTCGCAACGCGATGCGCTCATCAATCGCGCCAAATCGCTCGAACTCAAAACGCCTTACGCGCCACCGCCCGGCGAAGCCGTCACACACAACGCGGCGGGCTTCGCCAAGACGATGTGTTCGGCGGTCTTCATCACCGGCCTCGACCTCGAATTCGCTGCTAAAAACGTAGGCGGTTTTGCTGCGCCACTCAACGAACGCGCAGTCTATGGCTCGCCCGTGATTGATCGCGCCAACAAACTCGTACACATCAATTTGCCCAACGGCACGCGGCGCACAGCGAAATTCATCGGCTCGCAAGGCTGTGTGACGTTACCAGCAGGCAAGGATTCGCTGAATTTCACGCCCGTCACCGTCACCAGCAAATTGCCGGATGCCGCCAAACAAAAGTGGCCGATGGGCGATATGTTGCCGAACAACCCGCTGCCGAAAGAGATCAACGCCGACAAGCTAAAACAAGCCGTAGCCGCCGCTTTTGAACCTGCCGAAGGTTTGACGGCGGGCTTCGTCGTCACGTGGCGCGGACGCTTGATCGCCGAACGTTATGGCGCGGGCATTACGCCGCAAACGCCGCTCGAAAGCTGGTCAATGGGCAAAAGCCTGACCGCAACGTTGCTGGGTACGCTCATCAAGCAAGGCGTTTACAAACTCGATCAGCCTGCGCCGATTCCTGAATGGCAAGCAGCAGGCGACCCGCGCGCGAAGATTCGCATCGCCGACATTTTGAATATGTCGAGCGGCATTCGCATACGCGCGCCGCAAGACCCTGATTACGACGCGACCGGGCCTTACCCCGATCATCTTTATCTTTACACCGGCAGCGAGAATCTTTTTCATTACGCCGCGACGCGCCCGCAACAATGGCTGCCCGGTGAGGTCGGACGCTATCGCAACTGCGACCCCGTGCTGGCGAATTACCTCATCCGTTTGGCCGTAGAAAAACGCGGCGAAAATTATTGGACGTTCCCGCGCCGCGCGCTGCTCGACAAGTTGGGTATGCGCACGATGGTGATGGAAACCGATTCATACGGAAACTTTTTGACGCAAGGTTATGAGTTCGCTTCGGCGCGCGATTGGGCACGGCTGGGCAATCTTTATCTGCAAGATGGGGTAACGAACAGCGGCGAACGTCTGTTGTCATCTGAGTTCGTCAAGTTCGTGCAAACG
>JANNUY010000919.1:0-2538 GCA_031414155.1 Acidobacteriota bacterium | reverse complement strand
CGTTCCGTTCGCCGCCGTGGCATTTATCGCAGGCATTTTAGGTTGGGGCGCCTCAACCTTTGCCAGCAAACAAACCGCTGAAGCCATGCCCGGGCAATTGATGCCGCAGGCTTTCGCGCAACCGCAAACCCAAACTGCCGTTTTACCCGACGGGCAAATCGTCACTGTGCAACCCATTCAAACTGCACAACCGTTGAATTACATCGCGCAACCGGTCGCGCCCATCACGCGCGCCGTAACGGTGCAAGCTCGCACGGTCGCGCAACCCGCTGCGCCGGTCTTGCGCAATACGCGTGCAGACGTGAGTCCCGCGCCCGTACGAAAAAGAGGGATGAGCAACAAAACCAAAACCGCCATCGCCATTGGTAGCGGAGCCGGAGTCGGCGCTGCGATTGGCGGCATTGCTAAAGGCGGCAAAGGCGCGGCCATCGGCGCTATCACCGGTGGCGGAGCCGCTGCCGTCTATTCGTGGATCAAACACAAGAAAGGCCAACCGGTTTTTTAGGCCAGTGTTTTAGCGAATTGCCCTAACGTTACCCCAAAAAAGGTAGGCCAAGTTAGCAACTTGGCCTACCTTTTTTACTACAGGACGCTTCCCGGAATCCCCTTTCCCCTTTAGCCAATCACCCAAAACGCATTAGGAAATTTCGCTAGGGCATTTGTCAGCCATTGGGCTATATTGCCCCAGCCAATTTCCGAAGGGTTTGGTGTAAGACTAGGAATGGAGGATGTAGGAAATGAAAGCTGTGATATTCACGACCTGCCTGCTGTTGGCTGCGACAGGTTACTCGCGCTGGGAAAAACTGGCGATCGAGTTAGCCGGTTCGGCCAGCCAACAACTTCCAGAACAACTTGCGGCAATGATGCCTGAACGTTTCGGGGGCGGGGTCCGCGCGACACAACCGGGACAGGAAAAAATCATTGCGGCAAATCTGAAAGAAGCCCTGCGTTCGCTGCGCCAGGATCAACTCTTGCGCGACGCTAACATAGAGCTTAAACAGGTGCGTTATATGACTACGAATGTAAGTGCAAATGCACCCACGCAAAAACGTCCGCGCGTCCGCGAGCAAGAAGTTGAAACAGCGCCTGTCGGATATTATCTGGCAATGCTGCAATACGACATGATGAGCCCCCTGACGATTGAGACAGGAGCTACCTTGCTGACGGCGGCCTGTTCATCGGGCGTCGCTCAGGTCAGACTGAGTGACGGATTCGATGTGGTGAAGACTTTCAGATGCCCCGAGTTGAAACGCTGACGTTTCAAATCAAAAAAGTCATCACCAACCGACAGGAAAAGCACAAAAGGCGGAACGTTGTATCTAAACAACGTTCCGCCTTTTGTTTTTAGCTGGTAACAAGCGCCTTATTTCACGACCAAATTCACCAGCCGTTTCGGTACGACAATCGTTTTGACGATTTGTTTGTCAACCAGCTTCGCTTGCACTTTTGCATCCGCCATCACTGCCGCTTTCAAATCATCATCAGAGATTTCAGCCGCGACGATTACTTTTGCGGCCATCTTGCCGTTGATCTGAACCGGAATTTCCAACTCGTCGGCTTTCGCCAACTCTGCGTCGTAAGCAGGCCAACTTGCAGCCACGACCACCTCGTCGTGCCCTAACGAAGCCCACAACTCTTCGGCAATGTGCGGCGTAAACGGAGCCAGCAATTTAACCAACGCCTCCACCGCTTCTTTGACGGCGAACTTGTCCGCGTCGTCTTTGCCTGCATTTGGTGCCGCGTCTTTCACAATCGCATCGAACGCATATAACTCGTTCGTCAGTTCCATCATTGCCGCCACCGCCGTATTGAAATTCATGCGCTCGGCAATGTCGGTCGTAACGCGCTTGATCGTCTGATGCGTCTTGCGCCTTAAAGCACGAGCTGCTGTCGAAAAATCCGCAATCCGCAATCCGCAATCCGCAATCGAATCATTCCACTTGTAAATGATGCGCCAGACGCGATTCAGAAAGCGTGCTGCGCCTTCGGCTCCAGCTTCGCTCCATTCCAAATCCTTTTCGGGCGGAGCCGCGAACAGCATAAACAGCCGCACCGTATCGGCTCCGTAAATGCGAATCATTTCATCGGGGTCTACGGTGTTCTTTTTCGACTTCGACATCTTCTCAATGCGACCGGTCGTGACGGGCTGACCGCAAAACTTGCATTTACCGTCAATGACTTCCGCCGGATAAATCCAGTCGTGCGTGGCGCAGCGATACGAAGCCAGCGTGACCATGCCTTGCGTCAGCAGCTTCTTCACCGGTTCGCGGAACGTAATCAAACCCAAGTCGCGCATGATCTTCGTCCACAACCTCGTATAAATCAGGTGCAACACGGCGTGTTCGATGCCGCCGATGTATTGATCCACCGGCGTCCAATAAGCCGCGATGGCCGGGTCGAAAGGCAGCTTCTCGTTTTTTGGATCAACGTAACGGAAGTAATACCAAGACGAATCAACGAACGTATCCATCGTGTCAGTGTCGCGCCGTGCCGCTTGACCACAAGTCGGACAAGCCACATTCACGAAGCCCGCGTGTT
>JANNUY010000918.1:0-1115 GCA_031414155.1 Acidobacteriota bacterium | reverse complement strand
CTCAAAGTGCAGCAATGCATCCGCTTTATCCGCGCATCTATTCTTCTGCTACCTCATCGTACCCATCGTCTGCTGCCATTGCAGCGACTTGCGCAAAACTTGCAGCCGCGCTTGATTTGGTTTGTCGGTCAGTCGTTCGAGTTGGTCGGCGATTTCATTCAACAAAGCAAAGGCGAAAAATCCTGCGTGCGTCGTTACATGAGGGTAGTAGCTGAGTTCGAGCGTGCCGTGCGGGTGATGAAAGGCGCGCAACTGTTCATCGTTGAGCGTTTCGACGGCGGCGTTGACGGGCAGCACTTCGCGCGGCAAGCCTTGCCGATAGCCTTGCGCGTCGTTCCAGCCGACGAGCAAGAGGCCGATCAATACGCCTTGTTCGTTGAGATAATCGGGACTAAATACCGCGTTGCGTTCTGACGGCGTAGCGAGGCGCGGGCCGTAATTGCCGTAATCAGGATTGAGCAATTGCGAGTTGTAAATTACGCCAATCACCTCGCGGTTGCCGTTGGTGATGCTCACGAATTGTCCGAAGCGATAATCGCCGACTGCGGGCGGCGTGGCGGTTTCGAGCGTGTCGTAAACGCGGGCGACGTAATCTACGTGGGAGTTTGATTTGACGATCTTGGCGATTTGCATGGTTTACGTGGTCAGGTAAGGCGCAATCAAACGATAACGTTTGGCGCTAAAGCCGCGAATGACGATCAAATCCTGCGGACGTTTGAACGGGCCGTGTTTGGCGCGATGATCGAGAATGCGTTTTGCCAAGCCCGCGCCGATGCCGGGCAGCGTTTCGAGTTGCGCGGCGGTGGCGGTGTTGAGATTGATTTTTGCGGCGGGCGTTTGCGCAACAGCCAACGCGCCGCACAAGCACAGCAGCGCCGATACCAATTTCAAATTTGAAATTGTGGATTTGAGATTCATCGCTGCCTCAATGCCAACCATACAATTTCACGCGAAAGTCGTGATTGACCAGCGCCGGGCCTTCGGGCGCGCGGCGCGCGAGTTCAAGGCATTGCGCGAACATCATCGGAATGCCGCCGGGCGCGAGGTGCGCGCCGTAATGCGCGTTGGTGAAGACCGCTTTCACGCGCGGGTTGGGTGCTTGCGTGATGCCGTAA
>JANNUY010000917.1:0-2240 GCA_031414155.1 Acidobacteriota bacterium | reverse complement strand
CGGCTGAAGCCGGTACTACGAACCCGGAACGTGCCCTGCGGAGTTTTCAGGACAATGAAGTTTTTATTCTTTTGTTTAATGTTATTGGCGCTGCCGACCGTGGCGCAGAAGAAAGCGAAAGCGGCGAAACCCGCAGCCGTAGCCACAGCCACTTCGGCGAACGGCTTGCGCAACGAAGAAGCCAAAGTCACGGCGCACGGCGTTACGCTGGCGGGCACGTTCACGTTGCCTGCGACGACTGCGTTGAAAAAAGCGCCTGCCGTGTTGTTATTGGGCGCGTTCGACGCTACGCCGCGCGATGGGATGGTGGTCGCGCCGAACGTCGTCGCACCGATTTATAAAGCCATTGCCGAACATCTGGCGACGCAAGGTTTCGTCACGTTCCGTTTTGACAAACGCTGTGCGGGCGCGAGTTCGTGTCCGGCGACGGCGGCGTCATCAAATGCTTCTATGGATGAAATGCTTGATGATGCCAAAGCCGCGCTCGACGCGTTACAGAAACGCCCTGAAGTGAATCCGACCAAAGTCTTTATTTTCGGCCACAGCGAAGGCGGACAGTTCGCGGCTTCACTGGCAGCGGCTGATCCCAAATTGGCGGGCGTGATTATGGCGGCTTCGCCGGGGCGCACGTTGAACAAAGTCTTGCGCGAATACCACGTCAATCGCATGCGCGAAGCCAAAGAACCGCCAGAGAAGCTCGCGGCCTTCACAGCGAAATTCGACTTGTTCACACGCATCATTTCTACGGGTGACGCTTCGCAAATGACGCTGTCGCTTGATGCTAAAGATATGAATGACGCGATGATGCAATCGTTGGCGACGAAACCCGCTTACACCGTGCCGATGTTTATCAATGATCCGCTGCAAACCGCGCAGGCCGTCACGATTCCCGTGCTGTTGTTGCAAGGCGAAAAGGACTGGCACATCACGGTGAAAGACGGCAACTTTCTGAACGAAGCCTTCACCCGCACGCATCATCCCGATACGACCTATAAGTTGTTTCCGAACGTGAACCATTTGTTGCAAGACCAAACAGCGCCCGCGACGACCAATCTTTCTTCGTATGCGAAACAACCGGTGAGCGCCGCAGTACTCGCCGCCCTCACCGAATGGCTCGCCCAACGGAAGTAATGACAACCGACAACCGACAACCGACAACCGACAACCTGCGTTTCGATGAGCGTGGATTGATTCCGACCATCGTGCAAGACGACGCCACCAGCGAAGTCTTGATGATGGCGTGGATGAATGCTGAAAGTTTGGCGCTGACGCAAAAGACCGGCGAGACGTGGTTTTTCAGCCGTTCGCGCAATGAGTTGTGGCATAAGGGCGGCACGTCGGGGAACACACAAAGCGTCAAAGAGATTCGTTATGATTGCGATGGCGATACGCTGCTGATTCGCGTGACGCCCGCAGGCCCGGCCTGTCACACGGGCGCGCAAAGTTGTTTTTTTACCCCATTGATTTAATTGAAATGAGCGAAGTAAAACTAATCGTCAAACCCGAAATTGTTATCGAACCAGCGCCACCGCAGGTCGCGCTGGTCAACGTACCCGCGATGGAACTGGGCATTTCGTTGCAAGACCTTTACGACCTGATTCAGGAACGCAAAGAGCAACGGCCTGAAGGTTCTTATACGACTTATCTGTTTAACAGCGGCCTCGACAAGATTCTGAAAAAGGTCGGCGAAGAATCTGCTGAAACAATCATCGCCGCCAAGAACGCCGTGAATGACGAAACACGCAAGTTGCTGGCAGGCGAAATCAGCGATTTGCTTTATCACTTGTTGGTGCTGATGGTCGAACGCAAAGTCGGCCTCAGTGATATTCAAACCGAACTCAATCAACGCGCAGGCAAACCGGCGCAAACGAAATACGGCAAATAAAAGCGGATGGCGATAATGGAAAAGTACCTGAATCCATTCACTGATTTCGGCTTCAAGAAACTGTTCGGCAGCGAACCGAACAAAGACTTGCTGATTGATTTCCTCAATCAATTGCTGCCCCAACGCCATCAGATTCAGGACTTGAGCTTCACGCGCAACGAATTGCTGGGCGATACGACGCTGGATCGCGGCGCGGTTTTCGATCTTTATTGCGTGAGCCAAAGCGGCGAACGCTTCATCGTCGAGATACAGAAAGCCAAGCAGAATTTCTTTAAAGACCGCAGCATTTTTAATGCGACCTTTCCGATTCGTGAACAGGCGCAACGCGGCAGCGATTGGGATTTCAAACTCGCGG
>JANNUY010000916.1:0-11053 GCA_031414155.1 Acidobacteriota bacterium | reverse complement strand
CCGCGAGTTTGCAATTCACCGTCGTGACGAACTGGGCGGCGGAGGCGAAGAAGTGACCGAAGTGCCTACCGGCAATGATGGTATACTTTCTTTGTTGGCAAAGGACATTGGCTATGAATCTCAATGAAGTGTTTAAGAATCAGCGCGATGAGGTGTTGCGTATTGCGGCGCAGTATGGCGCTCACAATGTGCGCATCTTCGGTTCAGTCGCGCGCGGCGAAGCGGACAGCGCAAGCGATCTGGATGTACTGGTGGATTTAGAACCGGGCCGGAGTTTATTCGATCTCGGCGGGCTGTTGATGGAATTGCAAGAACTCTTCGGTTGCCGTGTGGACGTGGTGACGGAGCAGGGATTGCGTCCGCGCATCCGCGAGCGTGTGCTGCGCGAGGCTACGCCCTTATGAGAGACGACAACGAGCGATTGCGTGACATACAATAAGCCATCGAACGAATTGAGCGGTATGCCGCGCAGGGGCGTGGAAGTTTCGAGCAAAACGAGTTGATTCAGACCTGGATTCTGCATAACTTACAAATTCTCTGTGAAGCCGCCCGCGCCATTTCAGCCGAATTCAAACAGCAGCACCCAGAAGTCGCCTGGCCGCAGATCGCGGGTATGCGGAACATTCTCGTCCACCATTATTTTGGCATTGATCTGGCTATCGTATGGGCAGTGGTTGAACGTGAATTACCTGTCCTCAAACAACAGCTAGCCGATTTGCTTGACAGCTAAATCAAAGCAACCAACATCGGCATAGCAGAAACGAGACAGGCTTTTCAGGATTCGCGGGATTAAGCAATAGGCATAGGCATTCCAACCTTTGCTTTGAAAGGACAACAATATGACAAGCATTCGCGTATCGGTTGCAGCATTCACACTTGGCGCACTGGGTTTATTCCTCACGGCAAGTTGGGCGTCTGAGTCTGTCAACGCCGTGCAAGACAACAAAGCGCGCGTCATCGTTTTCGGCGCGCATCCCGACGACCCTGAAATCGGCGCTTCGGGCGTGGCTACGATGTGGGCGGCGCGCGGCCACGCGGTCAAACTCGTAGCCGTCACCAACGGCGACATCGGCCATTTCAAAGAAGCGGGCGGGCAGCTTTATCGCCGTCGCAAAGCCGAAGTCGAACGCGCCGCCAAGAACAACGGCTACACGGTTGAACTGCTCGACAACCACGACGGTGAGCTTGAGCCTACGCTTGAGAACCGCAAGAAAATCACGCGCGCGATTCGCCAATGGCAAGCCGACATCGTCATCAGCCATCGTCCCAACGATTATCATCCCGATCATCGTTACACCGGCGTGCTGGTGCAGGACGCAGCCTATATGGTCACGGTTCCGAACTTCTGCCCTGAAGTTCCGCACCTGACCAACAACCCAATCTTTCTCTATTCGTCAGATCGTTTCGATAAGCCCAACCCGTTCGCTGCCGACATCGTCGTAGCCATTGACGAAGTGATGGAAAAGAAACTCGACGGCTTGCTCGGCATGGTTTCACAATTTTATGAAGGCGGCGCGAACGGCGACGAATCGCTGTTGAACAAAGACCCCGAATTCGTGAAGAAACGTTGGCAAACGGTGCGCGATGGTTGGGTCAATCGCCAGAAAAATGTTGCCAACAAATATCGCGCGCAACTCGAAAGCTATTACGGCAAAGAGCGCGCGGCGAAAGTGCAATACGCCGAGGCGTTCGAGATTTGCGAATACGGACGCCGACCGGATCGCGCCGAAATCAAAAAGCTGTTTCCGTTTTACGATTAACCCATTTCTCAAGATGCTGATTCGCGCTGAACAACCAACTGACATTGTAGCCATCCACCAAGTGGTAGAAGCCGCATTCGGTCAACCGGCAGAAGCTGAATTAGTAGACCGGCTGCGCGCCAACGGCAAAGCCGTGTTGTCGCTGGTTGCGGAAAACTACGGCGTGATCGTCGGACAGATTCTGTTCAGCGAAGTCACGGTTGAGGTGAATCCGCCAGCGATTAAGTTGATTGGCCTGGCTCCGTTGGCAGTCGCGCCCGCCCAGCAACGCAGCGGCATCGGTTCGCTGCTTTCGCGCGCCGGATTGGAAGGCTGCCGCGCGTTGGGTTATCAAGCCGCTGTTGTGTTGGGACATCCTGAATATTATCCGCGTTTCGGCTTTGTGCCTGCCAGTCGCTTTGGTATTTAGTAGGAATACGACGTGCGCGACGAAGTTTTTATGGCGATGGAATTTGAACCCGGCGCGCTGGCGCAATGTACTGGCACGATTCGCTATCAAGCGGAGTTCAACGAGTTATGAGCAAACAGCCAGAGGTTTGGGATGTGATCGAAATCGCCGCGATGTACAATTTCACCAATCGAATGGCGGCAGCGACCGGCATGCTGCCCAATCATGAATACCATGCGCTGGCGCGCTGAAAGGAAATTCGATGTCGTCGGTTGCACTATCGCCACAACGCTCAGACTTATGTTGGGCCATACTTGCTGATGAGGAAATGGCGCAAGCCTTGGGGATTGAAACAGGCAGCGTAGTCGTGTTGTCTGGGCAAGCTGGAAAAGTACAAGCTGAAGTTTTGCCGCCACCGAGTCCTGAGTTACGAAAACTGGCTGATGAGATTTTTGAGCAGAATAGAGAAGTATACGAAGAACTCAAGCGGCTTGGTGACTGATTCATAAGAAAAGGAATATCAATGGAAGCTACTTCGGAACGCACAATCACGACCACGCTCGACGAACCGCTCGCCCCGCCTATCACCGCTGTCAAAGAAAACGTAACTGCACTCGCCGGACGCCTGGTTTCGCTCGATGTCTTTCGCGGACTCACCATCGCGGGCATGGTGCTGGTCAATAACGCAGGCAATGGCAATTACGTTTATCCGCCTCTCGGCCACGCCGCGTGGCACGGTTGGACGCCGACCGATCTGATTTTCCCCTTCTTCGTTTTCATCGTCGGCGTAGCCATTCCGTTGGCGCTCGAACGACGTAAAGTCGCAGGCGGCAATCAACGCGATCTCTATCTCAAAATTGCCCGGCGTTCGGCGACGATATTTGTGTTGGGTTTGATGATGGCGGCGTTCCCTTTCACCGCTGACCGCTGGTCGAACCTGCGCATTCCCGGTGTGTTGCAACGACTGGCGCTTTGTTATGCGTTTGCTTCGGTAATTTATCTCAAGGCGAAATTGCGCACTCAGTTATGGATCACTGCCGCGTTGCTGTTGGGATATTGGGCCGCGATGAAACTCGTCGCCGCGCCCGGTTTTGCGCGCGGCGATTTGACGATGGAAGGCAGCCTGGCTTCGTGGGTAGACCGCACGCTGCTCGCCGGACATATTTATCGCCCGGCTTACGACCCCGAAGGCATTTTGAGCACCGTACCCGCCATCGCTACCGCGATGATTGGCGTATTCGCCGGACAATGGCTGCAACAGCAGCGCGAGACTTACGAAAAGATTGCAGGGCTATTCGCTGTCGGCGCAGGCTGCATCATCACGGGTTACGTGTGGAGCGCGGCTTTCCCGATCAACAAAGCCTTGTGGACAAGTTCGTATGTGATGTTTTCTGGCGGTATGGCGCTCTGTTTGTTGGCGCTGTGTTATTGGCTAATTGACGCGAAACAATTCGCGTGGGCGCGACGCGGCTCTTATCCGCTGGTCGTCTTTGGCGTAAATGCACTCGCCTTATTCGTAGGTTCCGGCCTGCTGGCGCGCGTCTTCAGTCTCATCACCGTGCCGCGTATGGATGGCACGCCGGGCAATTTCAAAATCTGGATGTATGAACGTCTGTTCGCTACGTGGCTTTCGCCGATCAATGCGTCGTTAGGTTTCGCGTTGAGTTACGTCGCGCTGTGGTGGGTGTTGATGTGGGTTTTGTATAAGCGGCGCATCTTTATCAAGGTCTAACTTGTCCGTAGCCCGACCGTTAGCGAGGGCTATCTCAAGGATGTTTTGATTGGGTTCGTTGACGCGATTGCGTCCAATGCCGAGGTAGCGCCCTCGCTAACGGTCGGGCTACGGACACGCTTCGCGTAGCGGATTTATAACCTCAAAAACAAAGAAGGGTTACGGCTCTCAAGCTGAGAATCGTAACCCTTGAAGAAAGGAGGAGGCTCTTTATGAAAAGAGTCTTTCTAGCAGCAGAAATCTGTGCAGCCTGCGAACCGACGCACGAATCACGTCGCGCACCGGTTCGGGCCGCTTTTTAACCTTTTTGCCTTTTTCTACTCTGCCAATGCGGGGCTGAACTGATAGCCAGACGCACGATCACGCGCGCGGCCTGGGCCAACGAACACACCTCAACGCATTTCTGATGAACTCAACTGCTTTTGCTTATTTGATCGGACGTTTGTGGTGCAAACGTCTTAACAGGTAGGAACCGAAAAGAAGAGCGGGATAACGACAGCCAGTAGGAGGGATAAGATCGAACAGCCTGATTGCGCGCCGTTCGTATTGTTAGTGCAGGTAAATTAGAAACGTTACGTCGCGTTTGGTGAAATTCTTGCCGCAATTACTTCGCTTCAGTATGATGCGCCGCGTTCACTTATCAGTACTTCCCCTGCGGCTTACCATTAAAGGAATTCAAACTATGGCTCTCATTCGTTTCACGGCTAATTATCAAGACCTTTCGACCGATCGCGGCTTTCAATTTAAGTTCATGTGCGACAAGTGCAACAACGGCTATATGACGCGCTTTCAGACTTCGATCACGGGCGTCGCCGGAGACTTGCTGCGCGGCGCGGGCCACCTGCTTGGGGGCTTTTGGAGCAACGCGGGCAACAGTGCTTATGACATTCAACGCGCCGTCGGCGGACACGCGCACGACAGCGCCTTTGCCGAAGCCGTCGAAGAAGCCAAAGGCCACTTTCATCAATGCACGCGCTGCGGCAAGTGGGTTTGTCCCGACGTATGCTGGAACGCCGCCGCCAATCTTTGCGAAGGCTGCGCGCCGAATTATCAGGAAGAGTTCTCGGCCCAGCACGCCCACGCTAAAGCCGAAGCCGCGCGCCAACAACTTTACGAACGCGCACAACAAACTGATTACGCCTCACAAACCGACATGCGCGCCGATCAGGTAAACGCCGCGCCCGCGCGCCCTTCTATCAATCCTGTCACCGAAGCCGCTAACGCTCCGTCTATCGTCGGCGTCTCTTGCAACAATTGCGGTACGCTCTCAAACAGCAAGTTTTGCCCTGAATGCGGCCAGACGATGAATGCTATATTGCGATGCAAGGCTTGCAACACTGAACTCGAAGGCAAGCCGAAGTTCTGCAAAGAATGCGGCGGCAAAATCGAATACGCGGGGCAATAACGGCGGCTGGCAGTTACTTCGACAAGCTATTTCGACCGGCCTTTCTGCTTGATCCGAATCGGCGTGGCGTAAAAATCGAACGTCTCGCGTAACCGATTGATCAAATAGCGCTCGTAAGAAAAGTGCAGTTGTTTTGGGCTGTTAGAAAACAAAACAAAGGTCGGCGGCCTGATATTCGATTGCGTGATGTATTTGACCTTCACCTTTTTGCCCGACGGCGTCGTAGCTTTGGGCTGCTCTAAATGCTCGGTATAAAACACATTCAATTCCGCCGTAGGAATGCGCAGGTTACGCGCGCGATTGGCTTTGGCGATTAGCTCAGGCAGCTTAACGACGCGCTGACCCGTAAGCGCAGAAATGAAAACCATCGGCGCGTATTCCAAAAAGCGCATCGCCATCCTTACCTTTTCTTCAAAGGAATAAATCGTGTAGCCGTCTTTTTCTACGGCGTCCCATTTGTTGACGACGATGATGACCGAGCGACCGGCTTCGTGGGCATAACCGGCGATGTTGGCGTCGAGCGCGGTGACGCCTTCGATGCCGTCAATCAATACGAGTACGACATCGGCGCGTTCGATGTGCTTGCGCGCCATCACGACCGAGAGCTTTTCTTCCATGTCGAAGGTTTTCCCCTTGCGGCGAATGCCCGCCGTGTCAATCACGCGCAACTTGATCGGATTGCCTTCGTCGTCGTTCGCGGCGAACACGGTGTCAACCGCGTCGCGCGTCGTACCAGGGATGGGCGAAACGATTACGCGCTCTTTGCCCAGCAGCTTGTTAATCAGCGAGGACTTGCCGACGTTCGGACGTCCGATGATGGCAACGTTGATTTCGCGGCTTTGCGGTTTGCGCGCCACGACGAGCGGCAGCTTTTCTAGCAAGGCATCAAGCAATTCGCCGAGGTCGTGGCCGTGTTCGGCAGAAACCGGGTAAACGCCTTCAAAACCCAGTTGATGAAATTCTTGCGCCTGTTGGCTGACGCGGTCAGTTTCAGATTTATTCGCTGCGATGAAAATAGGTTTGTTCAGCTTGCGCAAAAATTCAGCAATCTCTTCGTCGAGTGAGACGAGGCCGTCGCGCGCGTCTACGACAAAGACGATGGCGCTGGCTTCGGCGATGGCGGTTTTGGCTTGCTTGAAAATGTTGGCGGGAATCACCGCGTCGTCGTCAGGTACGATGCCGCCGGTGTCAATGAGCCGGAACATGCGATCCTGCCATTCGACTTCGCCATAAATGCGGTCGCGCGTGATGCCTGGAATGTCCCCGACAATCGAACGCCGCTGGCCTACGAGGCGGTTGAATAGGGTTGATTTTCCTACGTTTGGACGCCCGATGATGGCAACCACTGGCAACGAATTAACATAAGCCTCTTCGTCAAAGACTTCTTCGGGTAACGCGTCAAAAAAATCGTCCGCCAGTTCAATCAGTTCTTCAGGGTTTGCAGAATCGTTGGTCATAAGGAATGCTTTGCTCGCCGTGTCCGTAGCCCGACCGTGAGAGAGGGCTGCTTCACGGAACGCGCCCTTTCGGAATAACCATACGCATCGTCCAGGCAGCCCTCTCTCACGGTCGGGCTACGGACACCTTGCGTAAAATACACATGAAACCGACGAGCGGTCTCAAAAGTCTATGAGACTAGCGAAACGCCTCCGCAATGACAACAGCGCGGAGCATGCAGCAACGATCACTTTTTTGGAGGAGCAACAACAAGATGCGCAATATCACTCTCGCATTCATTCTAATACTCGCCAGCGTAGGCGCGGCGTTTGCCCAGGCCGATGCCAAGGCTGACGCCATCATCAAGCAGGCGCGCGCCGCCATCGGCAAAGAAGACAAATTCAAAGCGATGCAAACGCTTTCGGCTGAAGGCCTCGTGCGCCAATCCATGGGGCAGATGCAAAACGAAAGCACCCTTGAACTCGAAACGATGTCGGCTGACAGAATCAAAACCACCTTATCGTCGCAATTCGTCACGCAAATTCGCGGCTTTGACGGCACGAATTTCTGGAACGATTTCATTCCCGGCGTCGGTATGGGCGGTGGTGGCGGTGGCGGAATGCGTATGATTGGCGGCGGCGGCCCAGGTGGGCCGGGTGGCCCCGGCGGCGGCGCACCATCTGCGATGCAAACTTACATGCAACAGCAACAAAAGCGCGATTTGGCGCAATTGCTGCTCGCGCTGTTTTTGGCTCCGCCTGCTTCGCTAAATATGACCTTTGCTTTTGTCGGTGAAGCCCCCGGCCCGAACGATTCCAAGTTGAATGTGATTGATGCCAAATATGCCGACGGGTTGGTCACGCGGCTCTATTTCACACAAGCTGACAATCGGTTGATCGGCTTGAGTTATAAAGCCAAATCGCAGCGCCGGGGTGGCCCAGGTGGCCCCGGCGGCGGGCAACAACGTCCGCAAGCCGAAGGCGGGCAACGTCAAGGCGGCGGTCAGGCTGGTGGGCAACAAGGACAAGGCGGACAGCGTGCGCAAATGACGCCCGAAGAAATCGAAAAGATGCGCAAAGAACGTCAGGAAGCATTTGATAAGCAACCTGAATCTGATTTTCGCTGGGCGTTCGACGATTACCGCGCCGTCAACGGCCTGAACCTCCCGCACCGCATCACCAAATCAGAAAACGGTACGCCCAACGAAGAATGGGAAATCAGCAAATACAAAGCGAATAATACTAAAATTACCGCTGACAAGTTTGTGAAGAAAGAAAAGGCTGCACCTACAGCACAACCGTAATGATGGCTTGAGCAGTTTTGCGAAGGGCGGAAGGAAAGACATGGATTGTTCTTCCTTCCGCCTTTTTTATTTTCGTAATCCGAATTCTCACTGCTAAAAAATCGGCTCCTGATATTCGCCAAACACCGGGCGCAGCGCGTCGCACATTTCGCCTAAGGTGCAATCAACGCGGGCGCATTCGATCAGCAGCGGCATAGTGTTCACCGTGGCGTCTTCAGCTCCGCGTTGCAGCGCCTCGAGCGCGTGTTGTGCTTTGTCGCTGTCGCGGCGCTTGCGCAAATCAGCCAGCCGTTCGGCTTGCAATTGCCCGACTGATTCATCAATGAACAAAACGTTCGGCTCACCCAACTCATTGCCGTCCATCTCGTAAGTGTTAACCCCGACGATGAGCTTTTCGCCGCGTTCGACAGCGCGTTGGTATTGATAGGCCGATTCGTTGATTTCTTTTTGCGGGAAGCCCAGGTCAATGGCTTCGACCATGCCGCCCATCGCGTCAATCTTGCGAAAGTATTCCCACGTTTCGTCTTCGATGTCTTTGGTCAGGCGCTCGACGAAATAAGACCCGCCGAGCGGATCAACCGTATTCGTCACGCCCGTCTCGTGCGCGATGATTTGCTGCGTGCGCAACGCAATCAGCGCGGCGCGTTCGGTCGGCAAGGCCAATGCTTCATCGTAACCATCGCAATGCAACGATTGCGTACCGCCCAAGACACCGGCGAGGGCTTGAATGGCGACGCGAATAATGTTGTTGATCGGTTGCTGAACGGTGAGCGATACGCCAGCGGTTTGGGTGTGAAAGCGCATCTGCGTTGAGCGCGGATTCTTGGCCTTGAAGCGTTCGGTCATCACGCGATACCAAACGCGGCGGGCGGCGCGGTACTTGGCAATCTCTTCAAAAAAGTCATTGTGCGCATTGAAAAAGAACGAAAGGCGCGGCGCGAAATCGTCTACGTCAAGACCCGCGCGGATGCCGTAATCAACGTATTCAATCCCGTCGCGCAACGTAAATGCCAGCTCTTGCGCCGCTGTCGAACCGGCTTCGCGGATGTGATAGCCGCTGATCGAAATCGAATTCCACTTGGGCATTTCCGCCGCGCTGAACTTGAACGTATCCGTCACCAAGCGCATGGCCGGACGCGGCGGATAAATCCATTCTTTCTGCGCGATGTATTCTTTGAGGATGTCGTTTTGCAGCGTGCCGCCGATGCGTGACCAGGCGATTCCCTGTTTCTCAGCCGCCGCCAGAAAGAGCGCGAAGATCATCGAAGCCGGTGCGTTGATCGTCATCGAAGTCGTTACTTGATCGAGCGGAATGCCATCGAACAAAACTTCCATGTCTTCGCGCGAACTGATCGCTACGCCGCACTTGCCGACTTCGCCCTCTGACAGCGCGTGGTCTGAGTCGTAGCCCATCAAAGTTGGCAGATCGAACGCCGTAGACAACCCTGTCTGCCCGTGTTCGAGCAAATACTTGAACCGTTGATTGGTATCGAACGCCGAGCCGAAGCCCGCGAATTGCCGCATCGTCCACGGCTTCGCGCGATAGCCCGTCGGGTGAATGCCGCGCGTATAAGGCGGCTGTCCCGGATAGTTGATGTCACGCGCAAAATCTAAATCAGCGATGTCGTTGGGTGTATACAGCCGTTCAATCGGACGCAGCGAAACCGTCGTGGTGTCGCCCGACTCAGGCATTTTGCGCAGCGCGTCTTTCAGCGTGGTTTCTTCCCAAGCCTGTTGTAATTCGTCAATCGCGTTAGTCAATGTCATATCAAGTATCCTTGCATGTAGTACCGCCATAAGGCAGAATACTTTGCAGGCACAAAAAAACCCCAGAAGGCGGTACTACATGCTTTTATCTCCCGGCCACAACTCAAACATCAATAACGTCCAGATCAATTTGCGATGATCGGCTTTGCCCTGCTCATGTTCGTCGAGCATCGTTTGCACAAAATCAGGATTGAATAACCCGCGCCGTTGCAGCCGTTCGCGCGCAAACGTGTCGCGCACCAGCGGACGCAATTGGCCTTTGACCCATTGGGCGACGGGCATGCCGAATCCTTTTTTGGGGCGGTCAATAATCTCGTTGGGCAAGCGTCCGCGCATCGCCGCTTTCAACACGTACTTGCCCGTTAGCCGTCGCAACTTATAGCGCAAGGGCAACTGCGCGAGAAACTCAATCAAAGTGTGATCCAAAAACGGCGCGCGCGTTTCGAGCGAAGCCGCCATGCTCGCGCGGTCAACTTTGAACAGCACGCACTCTGACAAATAGTGTGTCGCGTCGAGCGTCATCATCTGCTCAATGGGATCGTGTCCGTTGCTGTGGTTGTATGGTTCGATCTCGTCAAACACGCTGGCGTCGGCGCAAGCCGCCAATACGTCGGGCTTGAACAATTGCCGCTGCAACGCCGCGTCATACGAACCCATCCACACCGTATGCCGCAGGCCCAGCGGCAACGCTGCGCCTTGCACGAAACGCTTCGCTTTGAAATCGAATGACAAGTTAGCAGTTGAAACCGGCAGGCGCGCGACTGCGGGTTCGATCAAGCCTTTGCGAATAAAGCCGGGCAGTGCGTTGTAATAACCGGCTACGCGGTGCGCGGCGTATGTCGGATAGCCCGCAAATAACTCGTCGCCGCCGTCGCCGCCCAACGCGACCGTTACGTGTTCGCGCGTGAAACGCGACACCAGAAACGTAGGAATCAACGACGCATCGCCCAACGGTTCATCAAGCAAGCGCGGAATCTCAGGCACGATGTCGAGCATGTCGCGTTCGGTGAATCGCTTTTCGTAATGCTCCGTGCCCAAGTGTTGAGCGACCAACCGTGCGTAAGCAGATTCGTCAAACGATTTTTCTTCAAACGCGATGCTGAAGGTTTTGACACGTCCTTCCGCCGCTTCGGTCGCCATCGCCGCCACGGCGCTCGAATCAATGCCGCCTGACAACAATACGCCCAGCGGCAACGCTGCGCCTTGCACGAAACGCTTCGCTTTGAAATCGAATGACAAGTTAGCAGTTGAAACCGGCAGG
>JANNUY010000915.1:0-3400 GCA_031414155.1 Acidobacteriota bacterium | reverse complement strand
CAACTACTTAAAGCGTACTGGCGACTTCAGCGTAAATACTTGTGAGGCTGTAGGGGGAGCGTAAGCTACCTGAGCCTTAAAATGGCGTGAATGCCGTGGCTCAGGTGGCTTACGCTCCCCGTACTGCCTCACAAGTATGTACGCTGAAGTCGCCATTCCGCTTTACGTCTTTCAGACTTTCACTTACGCCTTGCCGGAAAGTTTTGCCGCCGAGGCGCAACCCGGCGCGCGCGTACTCGTCCCGTTCGGCAAGCAGTTGCTCACCGCTTATATCGTTGCCATTCATGAATCGTTAGCCGCCGCCGGACAAGATGAAGCCACTTATGAAGTCAAACCCGTAGAGGAACTTTTCGACACCGAACCGCTCATCACCGCCGAACTGCTCGAACTCAGTCACTGGATTGCCGATTATTATTACGCGCCGTGGGGCGAGGTCTTGAAAGCCTGCCTGCCCGCAGGCATCAACGCCGAAGCTGAATCTTTTTTGAGCATCACGCCCGCCGGACGCGAAGCCCTGACGACGACGCTCGCCAAACGTGCGGCTTCAACCAAAGCGCAAACGCTGCGAATGCTCGACGAAGAAAGTCCGCTCAACTCGCGCGAACTCGTCAAGGTTTTCAAAAAGCCCAAAGCTTCCTCCGTCATTCGTGAACTCGAAAAAGAAGGCTACCTGACGGTCGCGCGCCGCATGCAAGACGCGACCGTTAAACCAAAAACCCAACAAGCCGTTCGATTGCTCGAACGAGTTGCCGAACCTAACGACAAGCCATTTAACGAAGCGCAACAGCGCGTCATTGAATTGCTGCAAGCCGAACCAATCGGCCACGCGCAATTGATCGAACAGGCCAATGTCAGTGCTTCGGTGTTGCGTACGCTTGAAAAGCGCGGCTATCTCGAAATCTTTACGCGGCAGGTGCGCCGCGATCCGCTGGCGAAAATACCGGGCTTGAGCGTTGACGCCGATTCGTTGCAACTCACGCAGCCGCAGCAAGCCGCGCTTGAGGCGATTGCCGAGAAATTGCAGGGCGATGCTTATCACGCCTTTTTGCTGCACGGCGTGACGGGTTCGGGCAAGACTGAAATTTATATTCGCGCAATGGCTGAGACGGTGAAACGCGGCAAGACGGCGTTGATGCTCGTACCCGAAATTTCGCTTACGCCGATGTTCGCGCGCCGCTTGCGCCAGACGTTTGGCGACGCCGTAGCCATCCTGCATTCGTCTCTGTCTGAAGGCGAACGCCTTGACGAATGGAATCGCTTGCGCACGGGCGAAGCGCGCGTATGCATCGGCGCGCGTTCGGGCATATTCGCCCCACTCGAAAATCTCGGTCTCATCGTCGTAGACGAAGAACACGAGGCGACTTATAGACAGGACGAATCGCCGCGCTATCACGCGCGCGACACCGCGATCATGCGCGCGCTCAAGGCCAATGCGATCATCATTCTCGGTTCGGCGACGCCTTCGCTCGAATCGTTTCACAACGCGCAACCCAATACGCATCAGCCCGCGAGCAAATACACTTATGTGCGGTTGAGCGAACGCATCGCGCAGCGTCCGCTCGCCGCCGTGCAAATCGTAGACATGCGCGAAGTCTTCGCGCGCCACGGCAAGCAACAGCTTTTCTCTGACGAACTCAAAGCCGCGATTGCTGAAAACTACGCACGCGGCGAACAGACGCTGGTCTTGCTCAATCGGCGCGGCTTTTCATCTTTCGCGCTGTGCCGCGCCTGCGGGCATACGCCGCATTGCGTCAACTGCGACGTATCGCTCACTTATCACAAAGCCGAAGCGCGTTTGATTTGCCATTACTGCGGCCATCAAGAGCGCGTGCCGCGCGCCTGCCCCGAATGCCAGGGGCCTTTCATCGCCTTCGTTGGCGAAGGCACGGAACAAATCGAGAGCCTGCTCAAAGCCGAGTTTCCCGCGATGAGTATCTCGCGCTTCGACCGCGACACGACGCGGCGACGCGGCGCGTTTGAAAAGTTGTTGAACGAATTCGGTGCCGGAGATATTGATCTGATGGTGGGTACGCAAATGATCGCCAAAGGCCACGACTTTCATAACGTCACGCTGGTCTGCGTCATTTCCGTAGACGCCAGTTTGAGCATGCCCGACTTCCGCGCCGCCGAGCGCACCTTTCAATTGCTCACCCAAGTCGCGGGACGCGCCGGACGCGGCAGCAAGCCCGGTCGCGTGATTATTCAAAGCTATCACACCGAACATTACGCGCTGGAATTCGCGCAGACACAGGATTACGAAAAGTTCTATCAGCACGAAATCGGATTCCGCCGCGAGATGCGCTATCCGCCTTTCGTCGCGCTCATCAACGTGCTGATTCATCACGAAGATTTCGCCAAAGCCGCGACCGTCGCCGCCGAACTCGCACGCCTCATCAAAGAAGCCGACAGCGAAAACGTCTTGCGCATACTCGGCCCTGCGCCCGCTCCGCTCGCTCGGCTCAAAGGCGAACACCGCTTGCAGGTACTCATCAAAACCCGCTACCGCCGCCAAGCCCGCGAAGCCCTAGACGCCGCGATGCTCATGGTCAAAGAAAGCGGCTTCGATTTGCGAATGGTGAATATCGAAGTTGATCCGGTGAATATGATGTAAGGGCTGAATGACTCGCAGGCAAAGTTGTCAAATGATGAAAATGGAAAGCCAAGATAACAACAGCAACGAACAGCTAATTGCTTATCTTGGGTTCCCTTCGCTTCATAATGTTTCAGGTCGGAATTCGATTGCTGAGCTATTTGGAAAGAGTAAAAAGCGTTGTGGCATATATGTGCTTCGTTTTGACAGTGACACATTTTATATAGGACAGGCGTTGGATGTGGTTCGTCGGTTCGGTCAGCATAGAAAGATGCACTCAGACATAGTTAGTTTTTCATTTTTGCCAGTCTCGAAACAAACCCTTGATGAACAAGAGCGACTGTTGATTCAAAACGCTGAAATAAATGGGTTGCCTCTTACGAATAGAGTACACGTATCAACCATATTAGGTGAGACGGATTTAGATTCAGTTTTGACTGAGGAAGAGCAATCTCATTGGTTGGCTGAGCAGGAAAGATTTAATTTCGATGATTCTTCGCCTCGTATTCCCTTACCCAAAGAGCAGTATCTTCGCTATTCTCAGGCCTTCTCTCGATTCCTAAATCGTTCTGACCAAAGGCAAGCGATAGAACTTATCAGGAAGTATATTTTTCTCTGTGTCCCTGCCTGCCAACGCTCGGAGTATTCTTTTTGGAGCCTTACCTGTCTTCCATCCACAAATAAAAATACATGGCCTCGTATTGCCGCAGTGAATGTAAATTTCATGGAAACCTTTGTGCTAGGGCATCATTCCGGGGATCACAATTTTCATTGGGCTTTTGCAAATCTCGCAAAAACAGTAATTCAGCA
>JANNUY010000914.1:0-6743 GCA_031414155.1 Acidobacteriota bacterium | reverse complement strand
AACACGACTTCAACGGCTGCGGCTTACGATAGCTTTGGGTGGTTATAAGATCGTTACTTGTGCTAAGATTTCGCGCGAACGGCGATGGCGATTTATGAACAGTTGCTATTCCCGCACCTGAAAGCGAAGGCGCGCTTCGTGGATTTATGCTGCGGCGCGGGGCAATTGGCGGCGGCGCTGCACGAGCGTGGTTACGATGTGACCGGCGTTGACGGTTCGCCCGCGATGCTTGAGTTCGCCCGCGTCAATGCGCCCGCTGTCGAATTTATGACGGCTGACGTGCGCGCTTTGCCACCGCTGCAAAATTTTGACGCGACTATTTCAGCTTTCGACAGCTTGAATCATGTCATGTCGCTGGCTGAACTCACGCAAGTCTTTCAGCACGTTTACCGCGCGTTGAATGACAAAGGCACTTTCCTGTTCGATCTGAATCTCGAAACCGAAGAAGACGCGCGTCCGCAAACCTATGACGTAGTCGAAGACGATCACACCTGCGTCGTGCAGGCGACATATGACAAGAGCGAAAAGCTGAAGCGTTATTACGTCACGATGTTCCGCAAACAGGAAAAACTCTGGAAGCGCAGCGATCTGGTGTTGGAACAGCGTTATTACAGCGAAGCGGAAGTGGCTGGCGCTTTGGCAGAAGCAGGCTTTCGGCAGGTGCGCACCTATGACGCGCGGCATGCGTTCGATTTGCAATTGAGCGATGGCCGAATGTTTTTCGTCGCGCGAAAAACATAACTTGCCAACGTAGGGCAGGATTAAATCCTGCCCTACACACGGGCAATTAACGCGCCATAACTTTGACGCGCGCGATAAACGAGCCGCGATTGTCGTCGAGCTTTTCTTCGTTGACGCTGAGGAACAAGACGCCGGTTTGTTTGGCGACGAACTCGCCTTCAGTGCCGATGAAAACGAAATCGTTATTGTCGTCGCCAACGACGGCGATCAGCCCGCCGGTCAGTTGCCCCGGCATCAGCCGTTTCGGGTCGTTGGCGGGAATACCCGCCGGAGTCGCGCGGCCTTTTGTCCCCAAATCAACTTCACCTGACGCCGTGATGCGAATGCGTTGGCCGCGTTGAATGCGAATTTCTGAACTCGTCCAATCTGCTGCCGCTGCAATGCTGAGCGTCTTTTCAGCGAGTGGTTCGGCGTTCGGCGCGGGAATCGGCTCTGACGTAACCGGTTCGGGCTTGTTGCGCGCAATGGTAGCAAGCGGAGCTTCAGTTGCCGTCACGGGCGGCTCGACCGTGCGTACGATGGGTGCTGAGACGGGCGCGGGTTCGAGCTTGGGTTTGCTTTCAGCGACAGCCGGAGCCGTTGGTTTCGCCATTGCCTGTGCGCCTGTGTCGCCGTCGAATTCGATGCTCTCAATGTCTTCGAGAGGAATTACATGTTGCGAGGCCGATGAGCCTACATAAATAGTGATGGTGAATTTCTTTTGGTTATAGCCGGTGACTTTGCCCTTAAAGACGCTGCCGTCTTTAAGGCGAATGGTGTCGGCCAATGCCGATGAACTGACGACGAGCAAACATAAGGCCGCCGCCAAAAAAGTTTTCAGCCCGAATAGTTTCTGCTTCACAATTTTCCTCCCAATAACGCTTCTTCTGGTTGCGCGCCACAGCACGCGGTGTTGTTAGTTTCCGATTGCTTCTCAACTGCAATGGCAAAGGGGGTTGAGCGCAGCTTAACACAGGGTTTTTCGCTTTGTCAGCCTGGCGTGGAAATTTGCGATTACGCGGTGTGCTGGCAATTTTTCGCGGCTCGCCTCTGCTGTGTTACAGTTCGGCTACCCCACGAACATTTGGTAAAATGCTCCAAATGGCGCTCGAAAGCCGAATCGTGCGCCGACCACATACTTCGCCCATTTTTCTGAGGTTTGCCATGTCATTTGTTCCATCGCGCCCTTCACACTGGTTACGCTGTCTGGTGGTAATCATCTGCCTCGCGTTGAGTGGCTGGATCGCTTGGCGGTTTCAAGTGCGCACGCACGCGGCTTCGCCATCGGTTGGGCAAACGGATTGTGGGACGTTGAGCTTTCAGCCGATGCCACTGGCCCCGCTGACGACGCCGTTGCAGGAAATACAAACCGGCGATTTCAACAATGACGGCAAGCTCGATGTCGTAGGAGCCTTGTTCAATCAAACGCAGGCGATGATCGTGTTGTTGAATGCGGGCAACGCGCAGTTCACTGAAAAACGCACGGCGTTCACCGGCTTGTTGAGTTTGAGCCGTATCGTCGCGCGGGATTTCAACGGCGACGGCAAGCTGGATGTCGCGGGCGTATCAGGCACGCGCGTGCAGGTGCTGGCGGGCGATGGCACGGGCGGATTCGCGGAACTGGCGCGTTACGATCTGAATCAGGGCGTGGGGCAAGCGGCATCTGACTTGGCGGCGGGCGATTTCAACGGCGACGGCAAACCAGACTTAGCCGCCGCCGTTACTGATCAAGTCGCGATTTTTTATGGCGCAGCAAATGGCTTGAGCGGCGCTGAATTTTATGACGTACATTTGCCGACGGGTTTGCTGGCGGCGGGTGATTTCAATGGCGACGGCAAAACGGATGTGGCGGCGTTTCATCTAACGGCGCGTACACTCACGGTGTTGCTGGGCAAAGCGAACCGGCAGCTTGACGTATTGCCTGCCATCAATGCGTCGCAGGCCACACCTGACAGCCGCGTTTTGGCCGACGATTTCAATGACGACGGAAAGTTGGATCTGGTAGTTGGCATCAATGGAATGGAGCTGTGTGCGTTCTTTTTCGGCGACGGGCGCGGTGCGTTCAGCGCGCCCCGTTCGATGCGCTTGCCTTCATTCACTTATCGGGGGTGGCAGGATATTCGCCAGTTCGCCACGGGTGATTTCAATCGTGACGGCAAGCGCGATTTAGCAATGATGCGCTATGAAAACGTATTGGCGGTCAGTATTTTTTTGGGCGACGGAAAAGGCGAATTTAGCGGAGCCACGATGTTGAGTGAGCCGCCCACGCCTGTGGCCTTAGCCGCAGGCGATTTCAACGGCGATGGTAAAACGGATTTGGCGATTCCTGCGCTGACGGGCTTGGGCGTTCAACTCAATCAATCGAACTGTCTAGCGGCGAATACACCGCCGACCTTCGCGGCGAGTGTCGCGGGGTTCAGGTCGGGAAACGACTTCGAGATGAGGCTGGGAACGATTCGAGATATTGAGACTGAACCTGGACGGCTTGCGGCGGTGATTAGCTCGACATCGCCCGGCCTGCAAATTTCACAAGTCAATTTAGAGGTCGTTGATAATTTAAGCCCCGTGCTGCAAGTGGCGGTCAGAGGCGTCGTGACGTGTGAAGCATTGTCAGCAGAACTCGCCACGGTGACGCTCAGAATATCCGATGCCGCAGGCGCTGTGATTACGCCTGCCGTCAGCTTCAATGTGATTTTAGAGCCTCCGCCCGCCTCGCTGTTCGCACCACTGGCAGATCAAATCATGGCGTTAAACTCAGATGCCGACCTGCCTGTTTCTTATCCGAATAACCTCATAAGCCAGGTTTCGGTAAACGTGTCGCAAGGCTTTCGGGGGCTGGCAAGTATGTCGGGGAAGACGCTCCTGATTCGAAATGCCGCGCCCGTCGGAACTTATGATGTGACCATCACAGTCCGCGAGTCTTGTGGCACCGTTTATAGCACGAGGCGTTTCAAGCTGACCGTCGCGCCGCCGGTTGATTGCTCCGCCAGCCGCTTCAGTGAAGAAAGGGTTCCACCGGTGTTACTGTCAGATTTCATCATGGATTTCTATCGTGACGGACGCCTGAACGGGGCAATTCCTCTGACCCTTTCTTCTCCGCTATTGGGCTTTGCTGACCTCAACGGCGACCACGCCGTAGACGTAATAAGTGCTTCGACCGGCTTTCTGCTACTTTATCTCAATGACGGTGCGGGTCGTTTGTTGCCTGCGCAATTCATATCGGTGGCGGCTCCCTACTATCGCTCTGAGTTGACGCTCACCGATTTAGCGGTAGGCGATTTCAACCGTGACGGCAAGCCAGACATTGCGTTGGCGGGCATCGGCTTGAATTACCACGTTGCCATTTTGCTGAATCAGGCCACTGTCAGTGGGCAGCGCGAAAACATCTTCAGCAGCGTGCGTTATGTCACAGGCGTTACCGCGCCGGATGTGCGTGCGACGCCGTTTCAAACCGCTTTGGCGGTAGCGGATTTCAACCGTGACGGCTTGCTAGATTTGGCGCTGGCTGGTTATGGGGTGACACTATTGAATGGTCTGGGCGACGCTACATTCAAAGCTCCGCAGGTGCTGACCGTCGCGCCAACGGCTGAACGCATAGTGGCAGGCGATTTGAACGGCGATGGACAAAAGGATTTGGTCGTCGTCAATAATCGCTCCAATAGCCTCAGCGTATTGCTCAACGATGGCGTTGGTGGGTTCACTACCTCATCGGATTATTTCAGTGGCGGACTCTTGGCGCGTGCCGTAACGATCAGCGATCTAAACGGCGACAATAAACTCGATCTCGCCGTGACCAACGAAGAGAGCCAAACCGTAGGCATTTTATTAGGCGATGGACGCGGCGCTTTCAGTCCCGTGCAGGCTTATCTGACTGGCAACGCAGGTACGAGTCTGGTGGCGTTCGATGTGAACCGCGACGGCAAAAACGACCTTCTCGTTGTAGGTACGGTGCTTTACAACGAAGGTGATGGACGCTTTGCCACTCAACCGGTTTATTCAGCGGGTAATCGTCCCGACACGATTACCACGGGCGATTTCAACGGCGATGGGCTGGCTGATTTCGCGGTGGCTGGAAGGCAAACGAACAACTTCGCGTTTCTCTATCTGGCGCAAGCGGCGGGCGGATTCGGCGCGCGCATTCCGGTGGCTGTGGGCACGCAGCCGTCGCACGTGCTCGCAGTAGATTTCAACGGCGACCGGCGTGACGAATTGGTCGTAGCCAATGCGGGCAACGGTACGGTGTCGTTCGTAAAGCTGTTGCCCAATGGCACGGCCTTGACGACCGGGCAGCTACTCACCGGACTCGGCGCGAATTACCTGGCCGCAGGCGATTTGAACGGCGACAACCGTCCCGAACTGCTCACGATCAATTCGACCGAACGCACGGCTACGCTTTGCCTGAACGACGGCTTGGGCAATTTAGGCAACCCGCAACCGCTGAATACCGGCTTGGGTGAGCCTACGTCAGGAGCGATAGCCGATTTCAACGGCGACGGCAAAAACGATTTGCTCCTCGGTTCTAAAAACTCCGCGCTGGCGTTGATGCCCGGTGACGGCGCGGGCGGATTCGGTGAAGCACGTTCGTTGCCCCTGACATATTTCCCTGGTTTTACTACGCCGCACGTGACGATGTTGGCGCGCGACTTGAACGCTGACAACAAGATGGATGTAGCCGTGGGAGATGGTGCCGGACTGGTTCACCTCCTGATGGGAAAAGGCGCAGGGGAATTTGAAACTCCGCAACGGTTGAGCATCGGTTGGTATGGATTGGCGGCGGCGGATTTCAATGGCGACGGCAGGTTGGATGTGGCAGGTGCAGGCGGTTCGCTTTCGATTGCCTACGGGCAGGCGAATGGGAAGTTTCGCGCGCAGATTTTTGCGGGAACCACGGTCGGAAGCTCCGTCGCGGTGATGGAGGTGAACCGTGACGGCAAGCCCGATGTGATAGGGGCAAGCGCCACGGCGGGTGCGGTGATTGCGCTCAATCGGTCGGCTTGTTCGGCTGCGCAACCGCAGCCAGTATTTGCCGCAATGACGGCGGCTTCGGCTGCCGATTATCGCCGTGACGTGGTTACGTCCGGTCAGATCGTATCCCTCTTCGGCAGGCGCTTGGCGAATGCCACGCGCGTGGCGGAAAGCGGTTTGTCACTGAGCCTGGGAGGCACGACCGTTTTGGTGCGCGGTTCGGACGAGCGGGAAGCTTACGCGGGAATCTTTTTCACGTCGGATACGCAACTCAACATCCTGATGCCTGCGATGCGCGACGGACTGGCGACGATTTTCGTCATGAACGAAGACGGTACGAAAGCTAAAACCGAAGTGACCTATCAGCGGTCTGCGCCGGGGCTTTTCACTGCGAACGCCAGTGGGCAAGGCTTGGCAGCGGCGCAGGCACTTTACATTCGGAAAGCTGATGGTCGTCAGCATTATGAGCCGGTCGCTCGTTTTGATCCGAGCCTGAGCCAATTTGTACCGGTTCCCATCGCGATGAACGACCCGACAGAAGATGCTTTTTTGGTGCTGTACGGAACCGGTCTTGGTGGTTATTACACCGCTCAGGTAAACGTGGGTGGGCTGAACTTGCCGACCAGTTATGTGGGACGGCAAGGAACACAACCGGGTTTGGATCAAATCAATATCCCTTTGAATAATAATTTGGCGGTTCCGTTATCTGGGCGGGGAATCGTGAGTTTGTCACTTCCTTTTGAAGGCAGAACAACGAATGTGGTGCAGGTCGCTTTTCGCTAATGAAATAATTCAGTGAAAAAAAGGGTAGGGTTCTTGACGCTCTGCAAAGCGCGCGTCTATACTCAATCTGTCTTATGGGTTGTTGTTCATCCGAACATCAATCAAGTGATTCGATCTACCGCTCCACGAAATCACGATATTCAGTTTTCATCCGATAACGTTTAGTCTTTATTTTTTCTGCTGGCCGCATCGTAGTTTTTGGTGCTGCCTAATCTCTTGGGCGAATTCGAGAAGGAACGCTTAAGAGACTAGATACGAGTTACCTCCCTCCTTCT
>JANNUY010000913.1:0-3530 GCA_031414155.1 Acidobacteriota bacterium | reverse complement strand
TAAGGCCAACGATCTGTTCGGTGCGGCCTGCGGGAAAGAAATCTATTTCGGCGATGGATTTGTTGTCGGGCGAAAATTGCGCGAGCTTGAGATCAATGCCGCGTTGCTCAACGGTGAGGCGCAAGAACTGTCCGGCGAGGGCGGTGATTTGATAGCTGTGCTTCGTGTCTCCGCTAATAGGTTTTTCTACGGCTTGGTTTGCGGTCAATGCGACCGGTGCGGTCGTTTGCGCGTGTCCGGCCAAAGTGCAGAAGACAAGGAGAAACAATATGCGGATAGGCAGTTTAACTTGAGCCATGGGGATACTCCGCGAAAGACAGGCGCATGGAGTACACGCTTCAGCGTGAGGAGTTCGATGCGCGAGACTCACGCTGAAGCGTGCACTCCATGCACTTGTGATCAATAGCTAACAAAAGGAGCTAACACGAAGGCGGAAAGACCGGGATGGTTAATACCGCAGCATCAGTCAGCGTCAACTTGTGCAGCTTGTGTCCGCCATCAAAGGCGCTTGCCGATGAATCGGTGTTGAAATTGTTATTGATCGTCGCGCCCGTGATGGCGATGTCGTTGCCGCCCCAGATTTTCATCCAGCCGCTGCGGCCCTGCCCGATGATCGAATCGAAGCGCGGCACCGTGCGCGGGAAAGTGCCTGACAGCGTGCCGCGCACCTGACAGGTCGGACCGGGCAACGAGAAGCTGTAAGACCTTTCAGAGTCGTCATAAAGCAAGCCAAACAACGTACCCACCGCCGACGCACTCGCCGTCAAATCTCCGCCGATGCGGTTGATGATGAGATAAGTGCTGTTGCCATCGGCACGGCTATAAATGCTCGAGGCTGCCAATACGCGCGGCAAGCGGTTATATCCATTGGATTGTCCGTTAAAGCGCAAAACGGCGCTTGAACTCGTCGCGTCGCAACCGGGCACGGGGCTACCGAATTCCGCCGCTACTGACTCGGCTTCGAGTTCGGCTTCGGCTTTGGTGCGCGAAAGCAACGTATTGCCAATGCTGGAACTTGAAACCGGCAGCTTGATGTTCACGTGTCCGATCAAATGATTGAAACTGATAGGGCAGCCCGTGTTCTGGCCTTCGCCGAAATTGCCCGGCCCGCCAGTCGCCACGGCGATAATGTATCCGCTCACGCCGGGGTCTACGTCAGACGCGAGGAAGACGACGGTCTGGTTGGGCGTCAAACAAACATAGGAATCCGCCACCGAACACGATGAACCGTCTACGAAAAACAAATGCACGGCGATACCATGCGTAGGGTTGGTATTCGTCATTGCAATGCGCGCGTTCGAATCAATACTGCTCGACGGCGACGAAGTGTAAAACGGAAAGATCAACACCGAACCCGCTTTGGTTCCGCTCACGGCTGACTGGGCGGGATAACATTGTCCTGGCCCCAGGTTGGGTTGCGTGACGGAAGTGATGGCAAAGGCGGAATTGTTGTTGGGGCTAAAATCGTTTGTGCCCGCAACTGTGACAGTGTTTGTTGCCGTGGCGGGCTGACAAATCGCCGGTACGTGCGCCGTGAGAGTAACGGTGATTGCTACGGTGTTGGTCACCACCCCGAAGTCGCAACTAGCGGTGTTAGAGCCGACGCCTGCGCAACTGCCTTGAGAGGTGGTTACGCTCACCACCGTCCAGCCGCTCGGCAACGGATCAGTAAGAGTGGCATTCGTCACGGGCGTAACGCTGAGGTTTGATACGGTGATTGTATAGGTAAGGTTATTGCCAGCCGCAACGGTGGACGGACCGGCTTTGGCTACGGCTAAATCGCCCGGATCAGCCGCATAGGCCAAGCCGGACAGCGCCGACAACGCGAATATCATCGTGAAAAAATAACGTGTGAGTTTGTGGGGAATAGTCATGACTCAGTGGTTTTCTTGTCTGTTTCTTTCGTTTTGGGAAAGCTGTAATGCTTAGTTTCAGTTTCTTTAACGCGAACGCTAACGAGCAATCGCGGTTTTGTAAAGCAAATCGCGTTGCGGCCAAACGCTAATAATGCGCCAACTCGATAGGATAAATTAGCACGTCGGCCAATCCGCCCTTGAGCGTAATTTGTTTACTGTCTTTTTCGGCGACGGGTTTGGCGGCGAGATTGCCGCGCAAATAATCGCGCACTCGTTCAGTGTCAGCCTGGTCATTGATCGCGCCGTGGTCTTTGTCGTTATACCAACGCTTGAGCGATTCCAATTCGGCGATGCTGTTGCTTGACCAGACCAGCCAGATTTTTTCAGCGCCTTGTTCTTTGTCTACGAAATAACCGTCGCCGGTTTCGTTGGGCAGATAAATCAACTGATTGGCCTTGAGTTCTGCCGAAGCCGTCTGCGCTTTGGGATAAAGCAGATTATAAAGCGGCAAGCCCGTTTTCACATCGGGTTGTGGGCCTTCGCCGATGATGTAAAGAAATCCGTCTTGCGGACTGATGAATTTGAACCGCAATTCATCGCCCGGTGAAAAGATGACTTCGCCCGGCATTTCAATCGGCGCACTGCCCGCGCTTTTCTTGAGGCGTACGCTTAACGAATAGCTCAACGTACGCGGTGGCTTTTCGTTTATCACGGGCGGCGTATCCGTGGCGACGGTAACGCCGGGCCGCATCCAAAAATACAAGCCCGCGATCAAACCCGCTGCCGCCAAGACACTCAGTGCTACCAACGGCCACGGCGAACGACGCGGTGCCTCAGGCAAGGTCGTCAGGGCATTCATCTGAGCAGGCACCTGAGCAGGCGCAAGCGATGAGACGGTTTCTGGTGAAATCGTCGTCTCAGGCGCGAACGGAATCTTTTCGGTGTGGTCAAGCAACGTAAGCGCAGACGGCACGGCTGACAGTTGTGCCTGATTCGCCGTCGGCGTCGCGCGCGGGACTGAGGCCAGCAAGGCTTCGGCCAAAGACTCGCCGAAATCACGAGCGCGCAAAGGGCGTTCTTCAGGCGCGAATGAAAGCGTGCGTGCGATGAGTTGCGCCGCGTGGGCAGGCAAGTCAGGCCGCAAGTTCGTAAGCGTCATCGCGGGGCCGCTGCGTTGCTGTTCGTGTATCTTCACCATCGTCTCGCCGTCGAAAGGCAGGCGCCCGCCGCTCAACATTTCATAGACCATCACCGCCAGCGCCCACGTATCGCTCGCCGGTTCCGGTTCGCCGCGCAACTGTTCAGGAGCCATATAAGGCAACGCGCCCGCGACTTTGGTCTTGCCCAATTCGCCCGTCGTCGTGGCCGAATCGCGCACCGAAGCGATGCCGAAATCAATTAGCTTGATCGTCTCTTCGCCCTCGACTGAATGCTGCACCATCACGTGTTCGGGCTTGAGGTCGCGGTGGATGATGCCTTTTTCGTGCGCGGCGGTGAGCGCCAATCCGATTTGGCGAACGATGTGCGCGAGGCGTGCGAAATCCATTTTGCCGGTCGGCAGGTCGCGTTCCATTACGGCGCGCAACGTGACGCCTTCGACAAATTGCATCACGAAAAACGGCTTGCCGTCGGGCATCTCGCCTACGTCAAGTACGCCGACGACGCCAGGGTGGT
>JANNUY010000912.1:0-2311 GCA_031414155.1 Acidobacteriota bacterium | reverse complement strand
AATGTCCGTCGTGGATTCCGATTGCGCCATCACGCCGACTTTCATCTTCCTCTTAACCATTTCGGCGCGCAGGTCAGGGCGTTTCGATAGCATGTGAATGACGATGTCACGCGCAACCAACACCGCTGCGTCGGGAACCTTTTCGGAACTCATAATCGAAATGCCCATTGCATTGGCGTATTTTTGGTAGAACGGATCTGCGCTCAACGTGGCGGGCGGCGCGCCGATGACGGCTTTAACGTAATCCTGAATAAAGGGCTTCTCTTGCTGTTGTGCTTGTGCGGCAATGCTTGCCGCCAACCACAGCATAATCACGAACACAAAGTTTCGCATCGTTACCTCGTTATTACCTCGTTCTCAGCGTTTGCCTTTGCAGCCCGGCATCCGAAACGCGCCAATGCGGCTGGAATAATTCGTCTCACCTTGTTTGAGGTAATCGCCGACATACCACACCGTGCAATCGTCGCTGGGATCAATCGCCGTTTGCGTGTAATCCTCCCAGCGCATTACGTTTTGCGCCGCTTCGCCTTTGGCGAGTACGCTTTCGCGCAAAGTCAGTTTGCCGAGCGCATCGTTAGCGCGTCGCCCGGCAAACCGTTGCCCGGCAAAATGCGGCGTGCCGCCGAATGAATAGCCGATGCCGATGTTGCCCCAGCGATCTATCGCCGGACTTGCCATCCAACGATAGAAACCATCGGGCGCATAAGTGCCTTGCTGATGCAGTTTCACACTGCGGTTAGGGTTGACGCGGAATTCGTACCAGCGCACTCCGCCTGCGCCTGCGGCGGTATTGACTGAGTGGACGGCGACGAGCGACTCACGATTGCCGATCTTGCGATAGACCAAGCGCGCCATGAGCTTGTCACCTTGCGAATCAAGCCTGCGATCAGTGCCCGGTTGCGGCACGCAATTCGTCAACTGTCCGTCGCATAAATAGTGATAGGGCGCGACGGTGATTTTTTCAGGGCCGGTGAATTTGGTGTTCGCCGGATTTTGCCAATCTACTTTGAACTTCCAAACATAGATGCCGTCGTCTTCCAACACTTTTTTTAACTGTGTACCGCCCGCCGCCATCACGATGTTCGGTGCGCCTTTGGGCGGCAGGTTCTTGCCGTCAATATCGGCGTTGTTCAGGAAGTTCACGCCGTCAATGATGACGCATTGTTCACGCGCGGGTTCACCTTTCAGCAGCTTATCGCGTTCGACTACGCAGGCGTGTTTTTGAATCACCTCATCACCCGTGCTGGTCGGAACGTAATAGCCGTCAGGCCAAATCGCCGGACGCGGATAATCGGGGAAAAGCGGACGCAGGAATTCATAGCGATAGTACGGCCCCATCGGATCAGAGCTTGTGCTGATCGCATAACACATCGAATACACGCCCGCTTGTTCGGGTGGACGCTGTCCTCCTCGCGGTTGCGGCGTTTGTTCGATGGGCACGGGCGGTAAGAATAGCGGCACGGCAGCGCCCGGCTGATTCGCCTGACCAGGCACGCTCAGTGTTGCGGGATCGCCTGCGCGCGGCGGTTGCGGTTGATCGGGGCGTGGCGCGCCACGCCGAAACGTAGGCATCACGATCAGCCAGCGATTGGCGAATTGATCGTAACGCACAACGGTGTCGCCATTGTTCGTCACTTCGCACGCGCCACCCAAGCCTTTGAAGACGGTATTGTTCGGTGCGGGGCCATACAACACCTTGCCTGCCTTATCGAAAATCGCCATCCGCGTGTTGACGGTTTGCACAATGTGATTTGGCCCGACGGCGAGACTGTTGTCCGAAGGGTTGCGCAAATTGGCCGTGCCTTGCGGGCCGGTGAAACCTGCGCCGAGTCCGTCGAAGCTGGCCACCAATTTTGCACCGGGTTGCAGGCCGGGCGACGTTTGCTCGACTTTAGCCGAGCCGGACGGAGTGGTTATCACTGGTGGCTTGATGGGGGCGGCAGTTTGTTGCGCGTAAGTGTTGGAGCATACGAGCAGACAGACAAGTGCGAAATAGGGAAACAAGACGGCGACGACTGGCGCTTCGATTTTTCTGACACACATTTTTCTGTCCGCTCTCATTGTTGCTGACCGTTTCATTCAGCGGCAGTGCGCTCACGGTTTACCAATCCAGACTCGCACGAAACTGCATGGTGCGCGTGCCGCTCCCGGTCGTGACCTGACCGAACGTCGTCGCCGTCGGGCTGGAATTGCCGATGTCGAAGAACGGATGGTTCAAGAAGTTCAACGCCACCAACCGCAGCGTCAGCCGCCACCGTTCGGTGATGCGTACATCTTTGTTGACGCTCATATCAATAGTATAAAGATTGTT
>JANNUY010000911.1:0-6543 GCA_031414155.1 Acidobacteriota bacterium | reverse complement strand
CCCCCCTCTCTGTCATTACCCCCCCCCCCCGCCCCCGGGGCCGCCCCCCCCCCCCACCGGGCCCCCCCCCCCCACCGGCCGCACGCACCCGCAAAAGTACACGACGCACTATGCAAACAATGCCACCGCAAGACGAAGCGGTTTATGTGACCAAAGCACAAGCCAGCTTCACCGAATTGCTCGCCGAGCGCGAAGCGATCATTCTCGATCTCGAAAACCTGCACTATTACACCTTGAACGCGCCCGCAATTTTTTTGTGGAAGCAGTTGGGCGAACGCGTTGCTCAAACCGCCTCGACCCTCGCGCGTCGCTTGGCTGCGGCTTTCAATCTGAACGATGACACGCAAGCCGAACGCGATGTGCGTGGCTTTCTTGATAGCTTGCGCAGCTTCGGATTGATAGAAACTTCTGACGCTCCGACGAACGCAACGACTTCAGTTTTTCAGAAACTTACTTTTGCTGCTTACGAAACGCCGCAACTCAAGCTTTCTAATTCGCTCTCGCAAGTCGTGCTGTCAGGCTCTTCGACGATTGCGACGGCGGCGATTGCGACGGGTTGAGTTTAATGTGGTTGTACCTTTTTCAAGCCCAAAGCTGGAAACGTTTCCGGCTTTGGGCTTTCGCTTTTTATGGCTGCAATTCAGTTTCACTTTCACGGCTCGTTAATCGTTATCGCGGCTGACGAACCGCAATGGTTGGCGCATTACGACGAATACTTTCGTGCGTATGCGCCAATGGTTTCTGACGACAAGACAGATGCCTTGCGATTGAAATTGTGTGCGGCTCACTTGGCGAAACGTCCAACTGAATCGCAACTCGAAATGCTCGCGCAAACTGGCATCGTCAGTTTGTGGCGATCTGTGACAGCGCCCGAAACGCTGTGGCTTTACGCAGGCGGTACGACGTTTGAAATTCACCCTCAAGCAGGGTTGGCAATTGGCTACCTTGATGCGGCAGCGTTGGCGATGCCCGCGATTTTGACCAATACCTACAGCCTGTTTGCGCTGTTGCTGCTTTTAAGATGGCGCGGCGTTTATCACTTGCACGCGGCGGCTGCGCAATTGCCCGATGGACGTTTATGCTGGATCGCAGGCGCGCAGCGCAGCGGTAAGACTACGTTGGTTACGGCGTTGGGATTGGCGGGATGGAAGCCATTAGCAGACGATTCGTTGTTGCTCACGCGGCGCGACGAACATGTCGTTTGGCAGCCGCTGCGCAAAGCCTTTCATCTCGGCAACGATGTCTTGGCGCGTTGGCAAGCGCGCTTGAACGGACTCAGCGCGCAGCCGCGTTACCTTGATCGTCACAGCGTCGCGGCGCTTGAATTCTTTCAAACGCAACACCTCGCCGCGCAAAGTTATTCAACCGTTGATTTGGTGCTTTTCCCGCAAGTGCAGCCCATAACGGGAACGAGTATCGCGCTGCTGAAATCAAGCGAAGCCTTACGAAGACTGGCAGAGCAGAGTACTTTTTTTGCGTTGTGGAAGGCTCAAACAGCAAGGCAGTGGCAAGCCTTGTTGAAGGCTACGGCCACTGCCCGCTGTTTTGAAATGATAACTGGTGACGATGTGCTAAACGCGCCGGAGCGAATCGCAGCGTTTTTCGATTAGCCAAAAATCTCTTTGACCTTGCTGCCGAAACTCTTGCCTTCTTTTTGTTTTTCTTCGAGCCGTCCGAATTCTTCGAGCAGGCGGCGCTGGTCGCGCGAGATGCGCGTCGGCGTCACGAGGCTTACGACTACGAATAAATCGCCGCGCCCTGGCCCTTGCAGCGATACGATGCCTTTGCTTTTGACGCGAAAAATCGAACCGGTTTGCGTGCCTTCGGGAATCGAAAGGCCTTCTTCGCCATCCAGCGTAGGCACGTTGATCTCAGCCCCCAGCGCGGCTTGAGCGAAGGTGATCGGCACGTTGACGTAAAGGTTATTGCCTTGTCGTTCAAAGATTTCATGTTCTTTGACCGCAATCACGACGTAAAGATCGCCGTGCTGTCCGCCGCTCATACCGGCTTCGCCTTCGCCGACGATGCGCAGGCGCGCACCGGTTTCGACCCCGGCGGGAATCTTGATTTCGAGAATCTGTTCTTTGTTGACGCGGCCTTGCCCCTGACAGCTTTTACATTGATTGACGATGACACGGCCCGTGCCGCGACATTGATGGCAGGTGCGGCTGACTGAGAAAAAGCCCTGTTGAAAGCGCACTTGCCCAACGCCGCTGCATACGTTGCACACCGAAGCCTGCGTGCCCGGTGCTGCGCCTGTGCCTTTGCACGGTTCGCAGGATTCAAGGCGCGGGATGGTGATTTGGGTTTTGAAACCTGACGCGGCTTGCTCAAGCGCGACTTCTAAATCGTAGCGCAAGTCGGCTCCGCGTTGGGTGCCGCCGCGACGTTGGCTGCTGCGCGAACCGCCGAACAGGTCGCCGAAAATGTCACCCAGAATGTCTTCGAATCCGCCAAAATCGCCGGGTGGCCAACCGCCCGGCGTGTCAGACGAGGCTGATGTGCCAATGCCTGCGTGACCGAAGCGGTCATATTTCGCGCGGGTGTCTGCGGTTGAAAGCACGCCATAAGCCTCGGCGGCTTCCTTAAACATTTCTTCGGCTTCTTTGTCGCCCGGGTTGCGATCCGGGTGATATTTCATCGCCAGTTTGCGATAAGAACTTTTGAGTTCCTGCTCAGTAGCGGTTTTGCCAACACCCAACACCTCATAAAAATCGCGTTTACTCACCTTGCTTATTCCTCGTTTATAAATGCCACGGTAGCGGCGCAAGATTTTGCGGCGCTACGATTCTGATTTTTGAAAGCGCGGATTATAGGTATCAGTTACATGCCTGACAAACCGGCTTATGCGTTATGGGATGGGCTGAAAAGGTGAAGGAATGCGTTTAGTCAGCCAGACTGGAAGATTCGGCCAAAGCCTGTTCTAACACGCGGGCGACGCGATTGACGACGCCGATCATTCTTGCATACTCCATCCTGACGGAGCCGACCAGCCCCAGACTTCCGATCACCTGTCCATCCAAACCGTAGTACGTTGTTATCACTGTGCAGCCACGCAAACTGGGCAAGCTGTTTTCCGCGCCAATGCGGACGCTCACCTTTTGCCCCGCGTCACTGATTGACGAAGACGTAGGCGCGATGCACTCATTCAAAATCTTAATCAGCCGGTTCTTTTCTTCAAACACATGCAAAAGCTCGCGTATCTTTGCCAGATCGTGAAAGTCACGCTGGGCGACGATGTGCGGCGTGCCTTCGACGAATACTTCCGGCGTGTTGTATTCGTCTTCGGTCAAGCCGGGCTGGCAAAGCACCAGGGCATTTTGCAGGTAACGATCATAAAGGGCTTTCTCTTCAGACAGCCGCCGCAACAACTCAGCGCGCACTGCGACGAAACTCATGCCGCTGAATTGATCGTTCAAATAACGCGCTGTTGCATTCAACTCATCCTGCGAAAAGTCTTCGTCAATGCGAATCACGCGATCTTGCACGATGCCGGTGCGAGACACGGTGATGACCAACAGGCGGCCTTCGCCCAAACGCACAAAATCGAAATGCTTGATGATTTCCTGCGCCCCGCTGGGCGAAACGACGATGCCTACGCTTTCGGTTAGGTGCGACAACAAGTGCGAAGCCCGCGCCAGCAACTGTTCGACGCTTTCGGCATCAAGGCTGCGAATGCCTTCTTCAATCGCGGTGTTGTCGTTGCTCGAAAGATTGCTTGTGAGAACGGGTTGGCGGTTCAGATGGTCAACGTAAAACCGATAGCCTTTGTCGCTGGGAACACGGCCTGACGAAGTGTGGGGCTGTTCTAGATAACCAGAATCTGCCAACTCAGAAATGATGTTGCGTACCGTTGCGGAAGAAAGCCCTTCGCTGGTGCGCGGCGAGATGGCGCGCGAACCGACCGGATCGCCGGTGGCAATGTGGGTTTCAATGAGCAAGGTCAGCATTTCTGAACTGCGACCGTCTAATTGTTTAGCCGTAGGTACGGCGAATTCGCTCATTCGCTAACTTATGCGTTCTCTTTGGGATGCGATCCAGTAGGGATTGAATCTGGGTGGTGTGAATGAATGCTGATGCACTCATTACGATTCGGAAAGTAGCACCGCTTCTGAAAAGGTGTCAAGCAAGTAATTCGGCAATAAATACGTAGGTTTTTTACCCCCCGACCACTCGCCCGCCGCAGGGTTGATAGTCCTGGCAACTTACAACATCTGGATTGCAGCTTTTGGTAACGGTTCGACAAAATTTGCCGTCTCTGACCTCAGCGGCTACGATCAATTCGCAAGCCGCGCTTGCGTTTCACTACCTTCACCGCCCATTCACAAACCTATCACGGAGGAGTTTATGATTACTTTTCTCGTTCGCCTTGGCACGTTGTGTTTTGTTATCAGCTTGAGCCTCGCCGCTTTCGCGCAATCGAAACCGCGCCTGCTCGACAAAGACACGTTTATGGATATGGAATCGGTCGGCAATCCGGCGATTTCACCCGATGGCAAACAAATCATTTTCACGCGCACTTTCGTGGATAAAGCCAAAGACCAATATCGCAGCAACCTGTGGATTGTCGAAGCCGACGGTTCGCGTGTGCGCGAACTCACCAGCGGCGCGCGCAACGACAGTTCGCCCGAATGGTCACCCGACGGCAAGCGCATCGCCTTTCTGTCAGACCGCGACGGCACCAACCAGTTGCATGTGATGTGGCTCGACACGCGCGAAGTCGCGCAACTCACGCATCTCGAACAAGCGCCGACCAATATCAAATGGTCACCCGACGGCAAGTGGATCGCCTTCACCGCGTTTCAAGCCGACACCGATCCGATTTTGAATATCAAGCTGCCCGAACGTCCGCGCGGAGCCGAATGGGCCAAGCCCGCCGTGCTGGTTGATCGCTTGTCGTGGGCGGCTGACGGACGCGGCGCTACGCCCAAAGGCCATTCGCATGTATTCACGGTTGACGCGACGTTGGGCGGCACGCCGCGCCAGATCACGAACGGTAAATATAGCCACAACGGGTTTGACTGGTCGGCGGACGGCAAGACGATGGTGGTCAGCGGTACGCGCAAACCTGACGCTGAATACCTGCGCGGCGACAGTGAAATTTACGCCGTGGATTTGGCTTCGCTCGAAGTAAAAACGTTGACCGACCGCCAAGGCCCCGATGGCAATCCGTCGGTTTCGCCTGACGGCAAATTGATTGCCTATGTCGGTTATGACGATAAGATGTTTACGAGCCACGTTAGCAGCCTTTATGTGATGAATGCCGACGGCAACGGCAAACGGCTGCTCGCCGACAAGCTCGACAGTTCGCCGCAAAACGTAGGTTGGTGGGCTGATAATCGCGCGGTCTATTTCACTGTCGAATCAAAAGGCAAAGTCGAACTTTGCTGGGTAATGTTGGCTGACGGAAAAATGAGCAAGGCTTCGACCGGGCAGCATTTTTCTGCGCTGTCAGTTGCCCCCCAAGGCCAGATGGCGGCGATTACCAGCACGCCGACTGAGCCGCCTGCATTGGTTACGTTCAATCCGAACCAACGGCAAGGCGATGTCATCAAGCCCACCAAGCTCGTAGACGTGAACGCCGACGTACTCGCGAACGTCAAGCTCGGCGCGGCGGAAGAGCTTTGGTATACGTCGAAAGACGGACTCAAAGTGCAAGGCTGGCTCATCAAGCCGGCGAATTATGAAGCCGGGAAAAAGTATCCGATGGTGCTGTGGATTCACGGCGGGCCGTGGTCAATGTATTCGACCGCGTGGAGTTGGGCGTTTCAAAATTTTGCCGCGCAAGGTTACGCGGTTTTGTATACCAACCCGCGCGGCTCGACGGGTTACGGGCAGGATTTCGTGAATGGCATTCATTACAGCTATCCCGGCAAAGATTATGATGACCTGATGGCGGGCGTAGACACCGCGATTAGCAAGGGTTTCATTGACGACAAGAACCTGTTTGTTTGCGGCGGCAGCGGCGGCGGCGTGCTGACAGCTTGGATTGTCGGACATACCGACCGTTTTGCCGCAGCCGTCTCAATGCGTCCGGTCATTAACTGGCATTCGTTCGTAGGCACAACGGACGGCGCAAGCTGGTATTACCAGTTTCAAAAACGTCCGTGGGAAGACGCGCAGGAATTTTTTGTGCGTTCGCCGCTGACCTATGTCGCCAACGTCAAAACTCCGACAATGGTGATGACGGGCGAAGCCGATTTGCGTACTCCGATGGGACAAAGCGAAGAGTATTACCGCGCCCTCAAGATGCTCAAAAAAGAAACGCTGTTGGTGAGAATGCCCGACGAGTTTCACGGCTGGCGGCGGCCTTCGCATCAGATTGCACAGCAGTTATATTTGATGGCGTGGTTTGAAAAACATATGAGGAAAGAACAAGCAGCGAAGTGATTGAGCGCGAAGCGTGTCAGTAGCCCGACCGTAAGAGAGGGCTGCATTAAGGTTGGGCCGGGTGATTTTGGTTGGCACAACCTTAATGCAGCCCGCTCGTAAGGTCGGGCTACTGTCACGCGTCGCGCGCAATCACTTCGCTGCTTGGTATTT
>JANNUY010000910.1:0-6799 GCA_031414155.1 Acidobacteriota bacterium | reverse complement strand
GATGTTTGTACTCAATGCACAAATCAGCGACGCGGGCAGCTATACCGTCGTCATCAGCAATTCGAGCGGCAGCATCACGAGCGCGGCGGCGACGCTGTTGGTCGTGTCAGCAATGTCAGCCGTAAACGCCGCGCCCAACGGCGTGATGAATGTTTGCATTGATGCGCCGCTGACGCTGACCTTCGATCAAGCGCCGCGTCTGGGCAATAGCGGACGCATTCAAGTCTTTCGGCTCGACGCCAATGATAACAGCGTACTGGTTGACACGATTGATATGTCATTGTTGGGGCAATCAAAAGCGATTGCTTCGGCGGCGACGACGTTTAACTATTACCCAGTGTTGCTGAACGGCAACACGGCGACGATTTATTTGCATCGCGCGTTAGATTATCACCAGCGTTATGTTGTCACCGTTGAGCCGGGCGTCGTGACGGATGCGAGCGGAGCGCCTTTCGCAGGTTTGAGCGAAGCCAATGCGTTGCGCTTCACCACCAAAACGATTGGGCCGCCCTTGGGCGCGAATTCATTGTTTGTCAGCGCCGATGGCTCAGGCGATTTCTGCACGGTGCAGGGGGCGATTGATTTCGTGCCGGCCAACAACACGGCCTATCGCGTCAACATCACCGTGGCGCGTGGCGTTTATAACGAAATCGTCTATGTGCCATCGAATAAGCCCAACATCGTCGTGCGCGGCGAAGACCGCGAGTTGACGCGTATTCAATATGCCAACAACGCCGTGTTGAATCCGACCAGCACGGTCACGCGCACGATGTTTGGCGTAGACGCCAATAATTTCACGCTCGAAAACATCACGCTGCATAACACGACGCCCAAAGGCGGCGCGCAGGCCGAAGCCTTTAGGGGGAATAACCAGTTCATCGCTTTGAATCGTGTCACGCTGAAAAGTTTTCAGGATACGTTGTTGCTGCAAGGCGAAGCCTTCGTCAGTGATAGTTACATTGAGGGCGACGTAGATTTTATGTGGGGCAGCGGCGCAGTCTATTTTCAAAACTGCGATTTGGTGGCGAACAATCCAGGTTTCTATACACAGATTCGCAACCCGCAAGGCCGCAAGGGGAACGTTTACGTCAACTGCCGCCTGCTGGGCACAGGCGCGGCGGCCAACGTTTATCTCGCGCGCATTGACCCGAATGTGTTTCCTTACAGTCAGGTCGCGTTTATCAACTGCGCGATGGGGCCACACATTCTGCCCGTCGGCTGGCAATTGAATAACGCGACGGTTGCGCCGAACGTGCAGTTTTTGGAATACGGCAGCACGAAGTTAGACGGCTCGCCGCTCGACGTGAGTCAGCGCGCGGCATTCTCGCGTCAGTTGACTGCCGCCGAAGCAGCAGAAATAGGCAATCCATTTGCTTTCTGGACGCCGATTATCGTGACCGCCACCCCGAGTTTGGTGTTGGATGAATTCATCACGGTCAGCTTTCTCATTCTGTCGGGTGTGCCCATCTCTGACAGCATCGGCCTTTATCGCGTTGGTACACCCGATGTAGAACCGCTCGCGCAGCAAAGCATAGCTGATGCGCAAAACAATAAATTGCGTTTCGCGCGCCCAGCCCAAGCGGGACGTTATGAGTTTCGCTTCCTGCGCGGCGACGGCAACGTACAAGCCGTCAGCAACACAGTCACAGTTCCTTCCGTGCCCTTGCGCCGCGCTGACTCACCCATCGGCTTTGCGGTGGTTGATGCGTGGGGGCAAAACGGTACGACGGGCGGCGCGGGTGGCGCGACGGTGACGGTCACGACCGCGAATGAATTTCTCGCGGCCATCGCGCGCGCTGAACCGCTCACCATTCGCGTCAGCGGAATGCTCGCTTTGCCACCGCGTATGCATCAAGTCACTTCAAATAAAACGATTATCGGCATCGGTGCGAATTCAGGTTTCACCAACGGCGGTTTGCTGATCGGCTTGCAAGTTCGTGAGAGTGTCACCGAACCGCCTGCTGATGCGGTGAAAAACGTCATCGTGCGCAACTTGCGTTTTGTGAATGCGTCGGACGATGCGATCAACATGCAAATGTTCACGCATCACGTCTGGATAGATCATTGCGATTTCAGCAACGCTTTTGATGGGCTGGTAGATATTCGTTACGGGTCGAGTTATGTCACGGTTTCGTGGTCGCGGTTTAGCCAGCACAGCAAGACTTCGCTCGTCGGTGCAGACGACAGCCATGCGGTTTATGACATTGGCAGGCTGAAAGTGACCTATCATCACAACTGGTTTGACGGCACGGCAGAACGCCACCCGCGCGCGCGTTACGGCGAACCACTCCATGTTTTCAATAATTTTTATCTGAACAATACGGGTTACGGCATCGGCTGTTATCAAAACACCGGCTGCGTGATTGAAGGCAATTATTTCGAGAATGTCGCTGTGCCGATTACGATCAACGGCCCGACCGAAGCAGGACGCGCGGTTGAAAGGCAGAATGTTTATGTGCGCAGCGGTACGCCCATCGTTGGCGGCGCGGTCATTGAGCCTTACACGTTTTATGGCTACGTGTTGGATAAAGCCGAAGACGTGCGCGCTTTAGTGGCGCGTGGCGCAGGCGTAGGCAAATTGCGGTTTTGAATTGCGAAAGGATTTTATGTCGAAATTTTTGTTTCTCGTCGAATGCGTATTGAGCTTTACTCTGTTGGCGTTTGCGCAAGAACCACCTGCCGACTGGATAGACCCCGACACGGGCCACCGCGTGATGCGTCTTTCGCGTGAAGCGGGCACGGCGAGTTTGTACTTTCATCAAAACGCTTACACGGCGAGCGGCGATAAGTTCGTGGTGACGACGCCGAGAGGCATCGCCACGATTGAAATCAAGACAGGCAAGATCGAGTTAGTCGTCGAGGGCCGCGCGAGTTCGCTAGTCGTCGGGCGCAAGTCGCGTACGGTGTATTACCTCAAAGACGGCGCAGTGATGGCGACGCATCTCGACACCAAAGCGACGCGCGAGATTACGCGCAATGCCGCTTTGCGCACCGGTGCTGGGTTCGCTATCAACGCCGTCGAAACGCTTTTAGGCGGCAGCCTGATTGTCGGAGGCAGAACATTTACGCCTACTACGGCGCGTCCCGCCGGAGCGGACGAATACCCCAGCAAAGGCCAGATGATGGAAGAACGGCTGGCGGCGAAACTGCCGATGGCGTTGTATACGGTGAATATCAAATCGGGCGAAGTGAAAGAGTTTTATCACGCGACTGATTGGATGAATCACGTTCAGTTCTCGCCGACTGACCCCGGCTTGATGATGTTTAGCCACGAAGGCCCGTGGCACAAAGTTGATCGCATCTGGACGATTCGTACTGATGGCACGAACAAGCAGTTGATGCACAAGCGCACGATGGATATGGAAATCGCCGGTCACGAATTCATGAGTGCCGACGGCAAAATGGTTTGGTACGACTTGCAAACACCCAAGCGCGAAGTTTTCTGGCTGGCAGGCGTAGACATCGCAACCGGCAAGGCAACGCGCTATTCCGTGCCGCGCGAGCAGTGGTCTGTGCATTTCAACATTGCGCCCAACGGTAAGTTGTTTGCCGGTGACGGGGGCGGGCCTTCCAGTGTAGCTGCGCCGGGCAACGGCCAGTGGATTTATCTTTTTACGCCCGATGGCAAAGACAAATTGAAAGCTGAAAAGCTGGTCAACCTCGCCAAGCATGATTACAAATTGGAACCCAACGTGACGTTCACGCCGGATATGAAATGGCTGGTGTTTCGTTCAAATATGCACGGCGCGACGCATGTTTACGCGGTTGAAATAGCAAAGAAATAGTATGGGCAAGAATCGGCTCGAAGCCTTCAGCGACGGCGTGATCGCCATTCTCATCACGATCATGGTGCTGGAACTAAAAGTGCCGCAGGGCGACAGCTTCTTTGCACTGGAGCCGTTGATACCAGTGTTTTTGAGTTACGTGTTGAGCTTTGTTTATCTTGGCATCTATTGGAACAACCACCACCACATGCTCCACACCATTCGCAAGGTGACGGGGCCGATGCTATGGGCGAATCTGCATCTGTTGTTTTGGCTATCGCTCATCCCTTTTGCCACGGGCTGGCTGGGCGAAAATCATTTTGCCAGTTTGCCGATGGCACTCTATGGCGGGGTGCTATTGCTGGCGGCGTTGGCTTATTACTTGTTGCAACAACTCATCATCGCTTCGCAAGGAGCCGATTCGATTCTGAAAAAAGCGGTCAGCCGCGACTGGAAAGGAAAGCTCTCGCCGTTGTGTTATGCCGTAGCGATTCCGTTGGCGTTTGTGTCGAAGTGGATTTCGCTGGCTTTGTATGTCTTTGTTGCGTTGATTTGGCTGATTCCTGATCGGCGCATCGAGAAAGTGCTGGAAAACCAGATTGATGGTTAAACGAACGAATCAACAAACAGCGAACCTTTCACGCCGCGAAGTATTGCTTGGTGCGTTGGGTTCGCTTGCGCTCTCCGCATTGCCGCAAGCTGCGGGCAAAGAGGTCGTCCGCGAATTTCCTTACGGCGCAGTGCGACTGACCGGCGGATTGCTCAAGCAACAGTTTGACCGCATTCATGCGCATTATCTTTCGCTGTCGAACGACCGCTTGCTCAAGGCCTTTCGGCAAAAAGTCGGACTGGCTGCACCAGGCGCTGATATGGGCGGCTGGTATGACGCGAACGGCTTCGTGCCAGGCTTGACGTTGGGGCAATACATTTCGGGACTGGCGCGCTTAGGCGCAGCCACGAACGATGCGGCGTGTCATGCGAAAGCCCGCGCGCTGGTGGCGGGCTTCGGCGAATTCATCAAACGCTCTGACAATCTTTATGGCGGCGCGAACGCTGAAAAGATGTGGCCCGCTTACGTGATGGATAAATACGTCGTGGGTTTGGTTGACGCTTATCGCTTGAGCGGCGTCGAACAAGCCAAACAACTCTTGCCCGAAGTCATCGCCAAGTGCCGCGCTTTCATCTCGCCCGTGAGCAAAGACCGCGTAGGCAAAAAAGACCCGCCGTATGACGAAACGTATGTGTTGCCAGAAAACCTTTTCGCCGCCGCCGAAGTCACGGGCGACAGCCAGTATCACGACCTCGCCGTGCATTACCTGCTCGACCGCGAATGGTTTGATCCGCTGGCGGCGGGGCAAAATGTATTGCCAACCAAGCACGCTTACAGCCACACCATCGCACTGAGTTCCGGGGGCAAGGCTTATCTGGCGACCGGCAAAGACAAATACAAACAGGCACTCGTCAATGCGTGGCGGTTTATGGAAGCACAACGCTTTGCGTCAGGCGGTTGGGGGCCAGAGGAACAATTTGTTGAACCGGGGCAAGGGAAGTTGTTTGCGAGCTTGTCGAATTCACAAGCACATTTTGAAACGCCGTGTGGCAGTTACGCCGATTTGAAATTGGCGCGTTATTTGATGCGCTTGACAGGCGAAGCGCGTTATGGCGATGGGTTGGAACGCACGCTTTACAACACGATGCTGGCGGTACGCACGCCCGACAGCGATGGCGGCTATCCTTACTATTCAAATTACGGCGCGCTGGCGACGAAAAAATACTATCACCGCAAATGGCCGTGCTGTTCGGGCACGCTGGTGCAAGGCGTAAGCGATTACGTGCTGAATGTTTACTTTCATGACGACGCGGCGCTTTACGTCAATCTGTTCGCGCCTTCGGTGGTGACGTGGCAACGGCCAACTGGCAAAGTCATTGTCGAGCAAGCGACGAATTATCCGAGCGAAGACACGACGCGCCTCACGATTCGCGCGGGCGGCAGGTTCGCGTTAAAAGTGCGCATTCCGGCGTGGAGCGAAGGCGCGACGTTGAAGGTGAATGGGCGCGCGCCGACGAAGGCGCAAGCCGGACAATTCGCCGTATTCGAACGCCAATGGAAAAGCGGCGACGTAGTGGATGTGACCGTGCCGCAACCGCTGCGCACTTTGCCGATTGATGACCAGCACAAAGATGTCGTTGCGTTGATGCGCGGCGCAGTGTTGTATGTCGGATCGAATCCATGGGGTGAATTGGGGGAAGAGTTGGAGCAAACGCCAGTTGCTCTGCACTCGGCCTTGCAGCCGATTCGCAACGATGCTTACGTGGCAAATGTCGGCGGCAAGGATTTGGTATTTGCGCCTTATTACGACGTGCAACTCGAAAGCTACAACACCTATTTCAAGCGAGTGTAGAGGCGGAATACGCGGCACGGCCGCGCGCTCATTTACGTTTTTTGGCAGGCTTCAAATAAGCTCGCGCGCTGTGAATGACGTAAAGCACATGTACTTCGACATCTTTCACCGTGTAAAGAATGCGGTATTTCTGAAAAAGCAGATGTCTGATTTCGAGCGGGAAGAATTCATTTTCAGGAGCGAGCGGGCAGCGAAACGGACTGTCTTCGAGCGTGAGGATGGCGGCTTCGATGTCGAAGTGCCAAAGCGTGGCTTTCTCAAGTGAATACTGACTCATCCAGCGAGCGGCGCTTCGGATATCACGTTTGGCGCGGCTGCTGACAATGACTTGATAACTCATGATTCACGTTCGGGAATGTTGAACTCTTTGCGTAACTCCGCAAAGAACGCGCGTGCAGGCGTGCCGTCGCCGCGTTGCATGGATTCAAGTCCTTCGCGGATGCCTTCGATGGCTTCCAGATGATCGAAAGTCTGTTCAAGCGTTTCCAATGTGAATTGCTCGAAGTCTTTGCCTTGTGCGGCTGCGCGTCCGGCAATCTTGCGTTCCAGCTTGGCAGGGATGGTAATCGTTGTACTCATTGCTTGTGACTCCTTTTGGTTCTGTCCAGCGCGCGCAGAATACCGTTGGCTGTT
>JANNUY010000909.1:0-5368 GCA_031414155.1 Acidobacteriota bacterium | reverse complement strand
CCGACGCCACGCACCGTCAATTAATGTTTTGGTTTGGCGGGATTGTCTTCGAGATAGTTGCGCAGCCGCACCATAAAGTTATCCATCGCACGCGTGTCAGTGTCTTCGTGCAGTCCCCCGACTTCTTCGAGCATGGTCTTGCGTGAGACGGGCTTGCCTTCATATTTGAACAGAAAGCGCAGCAGGTCGGCTTCCATCACGGTGAGTTTGATCGTGCGTTGCGCGGTGCGTAATTCAAGCGCCGTGAAATCTACGGTCTTGTCGGCAAAGCTAAAAGTCGCGGGCGGTGCTTCGGTTTCATTGGGTTCGCTGATGAGTTGCGTTTGTTGCGGCGTTTGTTGCAGCCAGGCGCGCCGCCTGAGCAATCCGCCGAGCCGCGCCAGCAGGATGCGCAACTCGAAAGGCTTGGGCAGGTAATCATCCGCGCCTGCTTCAAAGCCTAGCAACACGTCGTCAGGATGGTTGCGCGCGGTGAGCATCAGAATCGGTACGAACTGCCCGCGCGCACGTAACGCCGTTGCGACTTCAAAGCCGTTTATCCCCGGCAACATCACGTCCAATGCAACTACGTCAAAACGCTGCGGCTCGGCTTGCAACAACGCCAACGCCGTTTCGCCGTCGCTGGCGATGGCTACGTCGTAACCTTCCAGTTCCAGATTGAAGCGCAAGCCTTCGGCCAGATGTTGTTCGTCTTCGACTAACAGTACGGCGCTCATCCCACAGCCTCACTGACTTCGTTGATAACGGTTGATTCCGCTGCGCCGGCGACGCGCGGCAATTGAATCGTGAACGTGCTGCCCAATCCTTCTCCTGCGCTTTCGGCAAACACCTTGCCGCCGTGTTTCTCGATCACCGAACGCACAATGAATAAACCTAAGCCCGTGCCTTTCACGCGCAAGGCAAGGCGCGCGGGTACGCGATAAAACCGCTTGAAGATGCGTTTCAGTTGATTGGGCGCAAGGCCGATGCCTTGATCGCTGACGCGCAGCACGGCTTGCTTGGCCGAAGGCGCGACGAGCGTGACGGCGACATCAATGCGTTTGCCAGAGTATTTGATCGCGTTGTCTATCAGGTTGGAAAGCACCGCGCGCAACTCGTCAGGGTCGCCTTTCACCCAGAGTTGTTCGCCCTCGATGAGTTGATTGACGAAGCGTAATTCAGCGGCTTCGAGGTGAGTGCGGGTACGCGCCAACGCTACGCACTCGCGCGCCAAGACATTCAGGTCGAGGGCGACGTGTTCGACGGTGCGCTGACTGTGTTGCGTACGGCTGGCGCGCAAGACCTGCTCAACCGTATGCAGCAACCGGTCGTTGTCAGCCATCAGGATGCGGTAAAACTCCTGCCGCTTGGCTTCATCCAGTTCGCGGGTTTGCAGCGTTTCGAGATAGAGCCGCATCGAGGCAATCGGAGTTTTGAGTTCGTGCGTGACGGCGTTGATGAAACTGTCGTGCTGTTCATTCAGGCGAATCTCACGAATCAAAAAGATCGTGTTCAGCACTAAACCGGCAATGATGATGGGGAAGAAAATGACGCCGAGTACGAGCAAGACGACTTCGCGCAGATTGAGGATGACCCAGCCGACGTTGAGAGCCACGGCCAACGCGACCAGACAAATGCCCAGCACGGTGAAAAAGATGATCGAGGCTTTTCGCTGACTCTTGAGACGCATCGGTTGGAATCATAACAGACCGCCGTTTATTCAACCCGGCTATAAATGGCACGGTCACCCGCCGGGCTTTGCCACTGCAATTTCAATCCCCCTTCTCTTACGGCTTCATCCAGCCGGGTGCGGGTGGCTTCAGGCAAGTTGGCGCGTATCGCATAAACATAACGAATGCCCGCTGCGGCGAGTGAGGCCGCATCAAGTTGTTCAGCCGCGTGTTGCGCACGCGCGTGGTATTCGCTGCGTCCGCCGACGAAGCTGCCTAACGGATGCGCTTGTCCGGCGGCTAACACGTCCCAACGATCAAGCGGCAGCGGCAATAAACCATCACGAAAATCAGTGTTTGCGCGCAACCACGCAATGGCGGATTCATCCAGCGCGGCGCGGGCGGCAGCGCGATTGGGCCAGGGAAAGCGATTGCCTTGTCGTTGGTAAAGCCCTGCGAATGAGAGCGGCCATGCGGAGATCAACAGCAATAACACCATCACCGCCAGCCAGCGCGTGAAGCGATGGCGTTCACACAGCGCGGCAAAGATTGCCGCCACGGGCAAGGCTCCCAGCACGACGGCGTGATTAACGAGGCGGAACATGTTCGCCGGATATTGTGTGAGCGTGAGGGTCGTTGCCGCGATGAGCGCGGTTAGCGCAACGCAAGTGATGGTCATTAGCTGCGGCTTGGCTTGTCGCAACGCCAAAATCAACGCAGGCAGCAGCAGGAAAGGAACCGGCCCCGCGTCTTGCAAAAAACGCCACGACCACAGCGGCAACCAGGGCGGATCGGCGAACCATTGCGCGGCATTCCAACTTGGAACCGCGCCGAAATGCGCGAGGTTGAGCGCGATGCGGGCTTGATGCGACGCACTGCCCGTGGCGAAAAATGACGCTAATGTTCCGCCCATCAACGGCGCGAGCAACGCCGCCGCCAAACCGGCTAAGGCAAAGCGTATAACAGCTTGTCGCTCAATGGCTTCACGTTTTGCCATCGTGCAGGCATAAGCAATGAGCCAACCAGCCAAACCTGCGCAGAGCATGGTTTCGCTGCCGGGCGCGACGAGTGCCAGCAACAGCGCAGCGATGGCGAAAGCGGGAGCGAAAGCTGATTGTGCGCGTTCCCGCACGCCGCGCCACAGCGTATCGGTCGCCAACAACAACAGGCACGTCGGCCACGTCGTAGAGTTGGTATGCAAGCGCCAAAAGAATCCACCCATTATTGTATTGCCCGTCGTGAACGGTTGCCCCAGCGGATTCATCAAGGTGCTGAAAGGCGCATCGTAACGCCACGCCGAAAGCCAATTGAGCGTGCCGCCCGCGACCAGCAACACCGCGCCGCACGCGGCGGCGAAGGCCGAAACTTCGCGGCGCGCGAGTGCATACGCCAACAAAAAAGTGAATCCGGCCAGCAAGGCATTCATACCGAATAGCGTTTGCCACGGAGCCAATCCGGTGATTTGGCTTACGCCCGCCGCGAGGAGGTGTTGCCCCCAGTGGTACTCAAGCGGATGCGGCGGTTCGCGCAAATCCATCGGCGGAAAGTTGCCGCGTTGCATCGAGGCGACCAGCGGCAAATGATGCGTCATCGTTTCGTCGAAGCTGAACAGCGCGCCTGATGCGGCGTAAACACTGAGGGCGAAGAAAGAGGCGAAGGCTAACAACGCCACGAGCGTGAAGGGATGGTCTTCGTTGATCCCCGTTGCTGCCGCGCGCCAACGGGTTGCCGCTGCTAATCCCAAAACGGTTACGACAAAGTAAGAGAGCCACGCCGCGCGGTTGAAGGGCAGCATCAACGCGAATAGGGCGAATACGCGCAAGCACAGCCAGAACGCGGCGAGTCCGGCTACGCTGCCGCCAACGTAAGTGACAAGCGGACGCGTTTCGCGCAACCAAACGCGCCACATCGTTACGCCGCTCAAAGGGACGAGCAAAAAAAGGATGGTGCGCAAAAATGTCATTCAATGGGCAATGGGGCAAGGGCAAAAGGCCAAGGGGAAGATCAAAAGCCCGGACGCAATTTCATTTTGCTGATGACTTGCGCCGCTACGTCGCGCGCGGCCCAATCCATGCCGATGTCGGTGCGCGAACCGCCGCCGATGGGAACACTGCCACCGCCCACTGGCGGCTGACGAGGATAGCCGCTGCCAGAGCCGACCATCTTGCCCGTCTTCGGTTCGAATAAGTAATAGCGCAAATCCAATCCGTTGATCGTTCCCATGCCGGACATGGATTCGATTTCGAGCAGCACGACATAAGCGTCTTCAGATTCTTTTGCCATTTTGAGCGCATCTACGCGGTTTTGGTTCGAGCCTGAATCGCTCAACTGCAAGGTGGGTACGAGGCGGTGCGCCTCAGATGAAAAGCCTTGCCGCGCGATGTCGGCGAAATAGAGCGACACGTTCATGTCGGGCATTGCGCTCATCACGTTCAGCCGTTTCTTGAGCGCTAGTAACTTAGCCTTGTCCTTGCTCTCTTCAGCTTCCGGGTCGGTCGAAGACGAAGTCGCCGCGCCGCCGAAATCATTATTTTGTACGCGCTTTTCTGGTTGGTTTACGCCTTGCGGAGGCGGTTGGTCTTCGGCTTTCTTTTGCTTGCGACCTGATTGCGCGGTGACGAATGGTACGCACAGCAAGCACGTCAAAACGAATAGCATCAGATGGGATGGATTACGCATAACACGAACTCCTCAAGACTTGGTTGGGCGAAAGGGAAGCGAACTTGCGATGGCGCGTATGCTAATTCGTCGCTTGGCTTCATACAACTTTGCATCCCTAAACAACGCAGCTATGATGCGCGCACTCGATTTCATATCTGCTGAAGGAGCAAACAAAAACAACATGCAACATGGTCTCAACATTCGTGCTGAAGGCGCGCTTGATCTCGTCTCGCTCGGTGCGCTCGTGCATCGTCTCGACCCTGGCGTCATTCCGTTTCGCAAGGCGCAAGCCTGCCAGATTCACGTGAGTGGCGGCGAATTCAACGTCGCGGGGAATCTCGCCGATTGCTTCGGGCTGAAAACTGGCGTCGCCTCGGCGATGGTTGATTATCCGATTGGCGAACTCATCGCCGAGCGCGTCAAGGCGATGGGCGTCAAACCGTTTTACAAACGCTTCGCGCATAACGGCGTTAACGGCCCGAACATGGCGACGGTTTATAGCGATCAGGGCTACGGCGTACGCGCGCCCATCGTGTTTTACAACCGCGCCAACGAAGCCGCCGCGCAACTCAAGCCGGGCGATTTCGATTGGTCGGCAATTTTCGCGGGCGGAGTGCGCTGGTTTCACAGCGGCGGAATTTTCGCGGCGCTCTCGGCGACGACTGCCGAAGTCATTATCGAAGGCATGAAAGCCGCGAAGGCTGCGGGCGCGGTGACTTCGTTCGATCTAAACTTTCGGGAAAAGCTTTGGAAGATTGCGGGCGGCGCTGATACGGCAGTCGCCACCATTGCGCGCATCGTCGAACACGTAGACGTGCTGGTCGGCAATGAAGAAGACCTGCAAAAAGGTCTCGGCGTTGCCGGGCCAGAAGTCGCAGCCAAATCAAAGCTCGATCCGTCGGCTTTCTTCGGGATGATTGATAACGTCGTCGCTAAACATCCGAACATCAAAGTCGTAGCGACTACGTTGCGCGAAGTGCATACGACCAGCCGCCACAGTTGGGGCGCGGTCGCCTGGGTCAACGGCCAATCGCACGTTTCGATGACTTGTGAGTTAG
>JANNUY010000908.1:0-1830 GCA_031414155.1 Acidobacteriota bacterium | reverse complement strand
AACCGCTCGAAGGCTTAGGGCTGAGTCTGCTGGGCGAAGAGAAAAGAGACGACAGCAAGACGCCGGTCGAACGCATCATTGATGATTCGTAGCTGTTTCTTAGTCGGCCTTGCGACAGCCAGTGGCCTGCCTTAAGCTCCGTTGCGTTTCCTAACCTATAGCATTCAAGAATATGTTTTTCCCCACGAAAGGACTCGAAGTTTTCACGAAGATGAAAATTTTACGGTTAAAGCCTTCATGTCTTCTTCGTGGGATTTCGTGGGAGAAATTCTTTTTCTGAAAGGCTATAGTGAGCAAAAAATATGCACTAGGGAATCTGTGTAATAGTGGAAGAACAACTCTATCACGCAAATGAAGGCGGTCGATGCGGCTGCCGACTTCATCAAGCCCGTCGAGCATCAAAATGGCTTCGCCAGTTTGTAATTGTTCGAGGAGCCATTCGTAGTGGAGGTAATCAAGTTCGGGTACGCGCCGTTTCAGGTCGGCGACATAGCTGTCAAGCATGTATGCATAGCTGTGCCATTCTCGCACGTTGTAATCGCGCAAGATGATCGGAATTGGCGTGAGCTTGCCGAAACGTTGCGAGAGTTGCGTGTCTTGCGAGCGTCCGAACTGGTCTACGATAACTTTGACTAGCGTAGACTTGCCGCTGCCCGGGTCGCCCAAAATGACCAGATGGCGGCTGTCAGCCAATGCCTTGGGCAGATAAAAACGCTCTTTGGGTTCGCGCGCGCGTTCGGGACTGAAACTGAGCGGGACATAAACCTGCTCCAACCGAATCGGGCCGACATCCTGCGGACTCGGCAAACCGACGATGGTCGCCTGCTCATAAAGCCACGCCAGCCTTAGCGCGTAATCTCCCTTGATGAACTTGGGCGCGCGCCGCCCCGAGTCGTTGGCTTCGTTGCCAGTTGGTGATGTCGAAGGAGTCATAAAGTTTTGTGAATTGCGCCGTGTCCGTAGCCCGACCGTAAGAGAGGGCTACCTCGGCATTGCGCCCTTCGGAATCATCAGGTGCATCCTCAGGGTAGCCCTCTCTTACGGTCGGGCTACGACACCGGGCTGCGCCAAGCTCTAACTCGCACCGCCCGTATGCAACAGATGGCGCAAGATCATTTCAGCTTCAAGCTTGACGCCGTATTCGCTCGCCAATTGATTGATCAGGCGACTGACCCAGAATACGCGCGGATAAATCGGCGGCGTGGTTGCTTTAGCTTGCTCGGCGTTTTTGTCAGTCAACGGCGGCAACGTTCCATAACCGCCGGTTTCATTGCCGGCGCCGACGCTGCTGCTGATTTCATAAGGCAGTTCCAGCCCGTCATCCAACAAGTAATGCGCCTGTTGATTGGATTGGCAGAACTTGACCAGCACGTCGTTATAAAAATTGGGCGACTCTTCAACCTTGCGAAAGAGCGGCTCTTCAAATTGCGCGAGGTAATGCAGGACGAGCGACAACCGCCAATCGAGTCCCGCTTTATCCACTGGCAGCGCGTCCAGATACAACCGCCAAGAGGTGATGAACGATTTCATCTTGCGCGGATTGTGCGGCAGATTGGCGTCAAGCGTCGCCACCAACTGCGGCCAATCGGCAGGCTCAAATCCGAACAGTTCAGCCAATTGTTTTTCAAAGGCTGTGCGCGCGGCGGCGTCTTCAGGCTTGACCAGTTGCTCAACGTATTTATGCGTCGTGCGCGGCACGGGCAGCAGAAAGAGGTTCTGAAAAATCTTGCTCAAATAGTCGCGTGCAATCGGACGATAACGCCACGTTTCTTTTTCGCCCGACAAGGCTTTGGCAATCGAAGTGTCAAGGTGCTGTTGATCGAGACCCAA
>JANNUY010000907.1:0-2772 GCA_031414155.1 Acidobacteriota bacterium | reverse complement strand
CCAACGAAAAAGCCACCGCGACGATGCAACTCACCCGCAGCGCGACGGTGGCTTTCGTTTTATTCAGACCTCAGACCTCAGACTTTTTGGTTAGCGCGAAGCGTGGTCGGAAAACGGAGGTCGGATGGCAGAGGTCGGATTGGATTGGCCTTCAACCCATTCCTCGCCATCAGTGAAGATTTCTTTTTTCCAAATCGGCACGGTTTCTTTCACGCGATCAATCGCGTAATGGCACGCGGCGAAAGCGACTTTGCGATGCGGCGAAGCGACGACAATCACGATGCTCGATTCTTTCACGTCGAGTTCGCCAAAACGATGAATGATGCCGATGCGTTCGATGTCAGGCCAGCGTTCACGCATTTCGTCGCCCACCTTGCGCATCTCTTTGACCGCCATCGCGGGATAGGCTTCGTATTGCAGCTTCGTCACGCCACGCCCTTTGGTGTTATCGCGCACCGTGCCGTCAAACGTCACCAACGCGCCTGTGCCTTCAGTCAAGATGCGTTGTTCAAGTGCAGCCTTATCAATCGGTTCGCGGGTAATCTCAAAAACGTCTTCACTCATTTGGCGTAATAATCCTCGTAATTGATCGCTTCCATCGGCTTCAGCGTTTTGGCGATGACTTTGCGCGTATGGCTCAAAACCTTCTCATCGCCTTTTTCACTCATCTGCGTTTTGGTGACGGTCTTAACGCCGCTCAAAAAGTTGCTGCTCTCTTGCACTGACAAGCCTGTGTTGCGGTCAAAATCTGTAATGTCCAACCCGATCAAGCCGAACTGTTTCGTCACCACCTCATACCGCAATCGCCACGTCTGATTAGTCAAATTGCGCGAGCCGTATTCCTGATGCACAACGATCACGCCCTTGCTGATCTCGGCTTGCACGGGTGTTTCGTTCACGCCATAAAACGCTCCGCCACAACGAGTGCAAAGCAACAACTTCGGCGCGACGCCTGCGCGCGACCACTTGCCATCGGCGGTTTTGAGCAACGCCAGCAAAGCGCGCTGGCGTTCGGCCAGATTGTCTTTAAGATTCTCTTTATCCGCATTGGCAGGCATCGTTTCGACCAATATCAACACCGCGTCAGTCACCGCGTCTTTGTTCAGATCGCCTTCAAGTTGCTGTTCGATTTGCCAGCCGGTGGGAACAAACGCCATTAGCGTTTCCGCTTGCGCAGGCACACGTTCAGGCTTGAGTTGAGAATACGCAGTAAGCGCCATCGCAACCAATAGGCCGCTCATCATTAGCAATGATTTTAGTTTGTCCATAACGATTCCTTCAGAAGTTCGACGGCTTTTTATCACGGTGCGCGCTCCTATCCAATGCCCTTGCAATCAAACGCGAGGCTGTTACCTTATGCCACGTCTTAACCGTTCAAATTCAATCAACAGGAACTTCGCGCAATGACTTCAACCCAACGTTTTGTCGCCTTGCTCTCGCTTTGTTTCGCGCTGTGCTGCGTCGCAGCCGCGCAAACGCGCCCCAACATCGTCTTCATCATGACCGACGACCACGCAGCCCACGCGCTTTCGTCGTATGGCAGCCGTCTCATCAAGACGCCCAATCTTGATCGCATCGGCAAAGAAGGGGTGCGGTTCGCCAATGCCTTCGTGACGAATTCGATTTGCACGCCGAGCCGCGCCGTCATTCTCACCGGCAAGTATTCGCACCTGAACGGCGTGCCCGTCTTTAACCACATAGACAACTCGCAACCAATGCTCCCGAAATATCTGCAAGCGGCGGGCTATCACACCGGCATTATCGGCAAGTGGCATTTGGGCGGCAACAACGCGCAACGACCAAACGAAGGCATGCCCACGGGCTTTGACTATTGGAACATCTTGCCTGGACAAGGGTTGTATTTCGACCCCGTGATGATCGAGATGGGTGAACGCAAAAAACTGAAGGGTTACGCGACTGACCTCATCACCGATTACGCGATGCAATTCATTGAAAAACGCCCGAAGGACAAGCCGTTCTTTTTGATGTACCACCACAAGGCTCCGCATCGCGCCTGGGAACCGGACGAGAAGCATCGCAAGCAATTTGAGAACATCACGCTGCCGATTCCGGCGACGTTCAACGACGATTACGCGGGCAAGTCTGACGCTTCGCGCGATTCGACGATGCACATTGATAAAGACCTCAACGACACCGACCTCAAAATGAAACCGCCCGCCGGTTTGGCGGGACAGGAACTCAAACAGTGGAAGTATCAACGCTACATGCGTGATTACCTCGCTTGCGTTCAGTCGGTTGACGATAACGTTGGCCGCTTCCTTGAGTTCCTCGACAAAAACGGATTGGCTGAAAATACGATAGTGATTTATACGTCTGATCAAGGCTTCTTTTTAGGTGAACACAATTTTTTCGACAAGCGGTTTATGTATGAAGAGTCGCTGCGCACGCCATTGCTGGTGCGTTGGCCGAAACAAATCAAGCCCGGCCAAGTCAGTCAGGCGATGGTCTTGAATCTCGACTTCCCTGCCACGATGCTCGACGCGGCGGGCGTGCCGGTTCCGGCTGATATGCAAGGCCGCAGCTTCCTGCCGGTGTTGCGTGGCAAAGCGCCACGCGACTGGCGCACTTCGATGTATTACCGCTATTACCACCCCGGCCATCACAACGTAGCGGCGCATTACGGCGTGCGTACGCAGCGTTACAAGTTGATCTATTTCAACAAGCTCAATCAGTGGGAGCTTTACGACTTGCAAAAAGACCCGCGCGAGATGCGCAACGTTTACAGCAATCCGGCTTATGCCAAAACCGTTG
>JANNUY010000906.1:0-2608 GCA_031414155.1 Acidobacteriota bacterium | reverse complement strand
AATTGCTTTGGCGGAACGCTTTCCGGCCATTTTGCAAAGCGCGCAGCTTACTGAAGCGTGGTTTGTACTGTCAAGCTACGATTGCCGCGCAATGATAAAGCGCGCCAATGCGCTGAGGGTTTCGGTGGGCCGTTCGATGCTTACGAGCGCAGCCAGAGCTTCGTCGCAAAGCTGCTGGGCACGGCGTCGCGCACCTTCAATGCCATATAAAGCCGTATAAGTCGCCTTTTGCACGGCGGCGTCTTTGCCCGCTGTCTTGCCCAGCGCCTCACTCGTTGCCGTCGCGTCCAGCACGTCATCCGCCACTTGAAACGCCAACCCGGCTTTCTCGCTGTATTCAGTCAGCGCCGCCAATTCGCTTTCTGTAGCGCCGCCGATGATCGCGCCCGTGCGAATCGCACAACGAATCAATGCGCCGGTTTTCGCGCGATGAATGTTTTCGAGTTGCGCGCCTGTCACAGTCAGGTCGCCTTCGTGTTGAATGTCCAACACCTGCCCGCCGATCAACGCGCGAACGGTTCCCGCCGCCTGCGCAACTTCGGCAATGACACGAACCTTGCGCGCATCGTTATTGGCGCGGTCGGGCGTCGTCGCGTAACCCGACAGCGCAATGAACGCCTGCGTCAGCAAGGCATCACCCGTCAAAATCGCCAGCGCTTCGCCATAAACGACGTGATTCGTAGCCCGCCCGCGCCGCAATGTGTCGTTATCCATCGCGGGCAAATCGTCGTGAATCAGCGAATAGGTGTGAATCATTTCGAGCGCACAGGCTGTCGGCAGCAACTCGGCTTCGGGCGCATCAAAGAGTTCGCCCGCCGCAATCACCAAAATCGGACGCAGCCGCTTGCCACCGGCAAATACGCTGTAACGCATCGCTTCGTGAATTTTGGCCGGCGGCGTTTCAACGCTCGGCAGCAAACGGTTGAGCCATTGGTCTACGCGAACGATGTTTTGTTTGAAGTACTCGTTGAGATTCAGCGGCATGCGTTAGAAAGGAATATCGTCGTCAAAGTCATTTGCGGCAATAGGGGCAGCAATGGGCGCAGTAACAGGCGGTACGCTTGCGAGTGCTGGCGGAGCCGGTTCGCTTACCGTCGTTTCGGCCTTCGGCTCAAACGGAACCGTCTTGATTTCACCGCGTTCGCGCAACAGCAATTCGACTTTGCGTTCGGCGTCTTCGAGTTGCTGTTGGCAATTGCGCGTGAGGCTCACGCCTTCTTCAAAAAGTTCGAGCGCGCGTTCGAGCGGCAGTTCGCCTGACTCAAGTTGCGCGACGATGTTTTCGAGCGAGCCGAGGGTTTCTTCAAACCCGGGCGCTTTGTCTTTAGTGGCTTTCGGCATAGTGAATAACTCAGATTACCTGACAGTCTTTTTCTCCATCTACTAAACGCAACCTAATGCGTTGGTCGGTGGTCAGTTGTGCGGATTTCGTAACCAGCTTGCCGACTTCGTCGCGTACCAGCGCATAGCCGCGACCCAATACAGCCAGCGGCGAAAGCGCATCAAGCTTACCCGCCGCGAGTGCGAGCGCGTGCTTGCGCTCGGCGAATAATTTCTGCGCGATGGTTTGCATGCGTTTTTCCACGGCTGCAAGCCGCGCATGTTTTTCAGTCAGCGGTGAGCGAAAGTCCGTCGCACTCAGTCGGCGTTCGGCGTCATACAAACGCCAGCGCGTTTGTTGCAGCGTGTTTTTCAGCCCATCCACCGCGCGCTTTTCCAACTCGCGGTTGCGCGCCGCCAGCATCACAATGGATTGCGCCGTCGCGGTAAAGCCGCGACTGTTCACCAATTCGCGCACGCGATTCTTGCGTTGCAGCAAATTGAAAACCATGGCGCGGTGCAAATCCTGTGAGAGCGTTTGCACGCGATTGACCAACGCTTTCGCTTCCGCCGAAACCAACTCCGCCGCCGCTGATGGCGTAGCGGCGCGCACATCCGCCACTAAATCAGCAATGGTAATGTCAGTCTCGTGGCCTACGGCGGAAACGATGGGAATAGCGGATTCAAAAATCGCCCGCGCCACGACTTCTTCGTTAAACGCCCACAGGTCTTCGGCTGAACCGCCGCCACGCCCGATGATAATGACATCAAGCGGTTCGTCTTGTTTTTGCGAGAACTTGTTGAGCAACTTGATCGCATCGGCGATCTCAGCGGCTGCGCCATTGCCTTGCACGCGCACCGGCGCGATCAGCACATTCACCAGCGGATTGCGCCGTTCGAGAATTTGCAAAACATCGCGCAGGGCTGCGCCTACGGCTGAAGTCACAATCCCCACGCGGCGCGGAAACGTAGGCAGCTTGCGCTTGCGGGCTTCGTTGAAAAGCCCTTCCGCCGCGAGTCGTTTCACCTGTTGCTCAAACGCGAGTTGCAACGTACCCACGCCAACCGGTTCAAGCGTTTCGACCATAATTTGGTATTCGCCACGCGGTTCATAAACGCTAATGCGTCCGCGCGCGCGAACTTCCAATCCGTTTTCCGGCTCGAAGCGCAACAGGCGATTCCATTGGCGAAAGAATACGCCGCGCAATTGCGAGTTCTGGTCTTTAAGCGTGAAGTACCAATGCCCCGACGTATGCTTTTTGAAATTGGAAATTTCGCCTTGCACGGT
>JANNUY010000905.1:0-1756 GCA_031414155.1 Acidobacteriota bacterium | reverse complement strand
GACGATTGAGAAGATGGCGCTGCAAGTGCGCCACTGGCAGCGCACCGAAGTCGGCGAAGCGCAGGAATACTTTCGCCCCGGCCAAAAAGGTTCATCGGCGATGCCGCACAAACGCAATCCGATTTTGTCTGAACGGCTTTGCGGCATGGCGCGCGTCGTGCGCGGTTATGCAATGACGGCGCTCGAAAACAACGCGCTTTGGCACGAACGCGACATCTCGCATTCATCAGCCGAGCGCGTCATCCTGCCCGACGCCTGCATCGCGGTGGATTACATGCTGGCGAAGGCTACGACGCTGATCGAAAAGCTGATCGTGCATCCCGACAAACTGCTCGCCAATTTGAACCTTACACGCGGCATCGTGTTCTCAGGGCAATTGCTGCTCGAACTCACGGCGGCAGGCGTCGCGCGCGAAGAGGCTTATTACTGGGTGCAACGCAACGCGCACAAATCGTGGGACGAAGGACTCGACTTCCGCGAACTCGTCAAGCAAGACACCGACATCAGCGCGCGGCTCACGCCCGAACAGATCGAACACGCCTTTGACGTACGCACCCAACTCAAAAACGTAGACCGCGTCTTCGAGCGTGTCTTCGGCAAAGGCATTCACAAATACAGCGGCGCGTTGCCGCTGGAACGCGCCGAATAATCAAGAAGTGAATGAAAGATACGTTTGACGACAAGTGTCGCAAGCTGATTGACGAGCAACGTAACGACGAAGCACGCAAACGGATGGAACGCGGTCTGCATACGCTCACGCGCAAAGGCGTCAATTCGTTTGAGTCATTGCGCGACTTGATTCTCAAGCCAAGACCGCCCGCATTCATGGCGGCATTGCGCTTGCTTGAGTTGTTCGATAAGCGCAAAGCCGTGCCTGCGTTTTTGCAGTTGCTGCATTCGCGCGATGAATCAAATCGTTGGGAAGCGGCGAAAAGCCTGATACACGTTGATAGCAAATTGGCTTTGCGCGGATGTTTGAAACTGTTAGCCAGTGACGCCGCAACAGACACGCGTGAAGCCGCTGCCTACGTCTTAGCGTCTTCGCGTGGTCAACTCGCAGTGCCAGTATTGCTCTGCGTTTTTGCCAATGATCAAGAAGCGGTCAAGGTTCGCGCCCAAGCGGCTGAAGGCTTGGGCAGCCGTTTGCATCTGACCAATCGGCGCAAACTCATTTGGCGACAAGCAGCCGAGAGCTTGTTATCAGGCTTGTCAGACCCTTTGCCAGAAGTCCGCTTTTGGTCGGCTTACGCGCTCGGTATGATGCGTTGCGAAAGCGCCTTGCCTAAGCTGGAGGAACTGGCCGCAACTGACCAAACTTTTTATTCGGGTTGGTGGACGGTAGGCGAAGAAGCCAGCGACGCGGCAGTAGCGATTCGCACCGGTTATTGGCCCGACATAATCAGAATCGGTAAACAAAAAACTACAAACTAAGGAAATTCATGCTCGCAAAAGTTTACGTCACATTGAAAAACGGAGTCCTCGACCCGCAAGGCAAAGCGATTCAGCACGCGGCTGGCAGCATTGGCTATCAAGGCATCGCCGACGTGCGGCAAGGCAAATACTTTGAAGTCAAACTCGCTGATGGAATTGATACGGCGCAGGCGCAAGCCGACATCGAAAAGTTCGCGCACGATGTATTGTCGAATCCGGTGATTGAAGATTACCGCGTAGAGGTGCAAGCAGAGTGAGCTGAATCGCTGCTAATCATCGTTATCATCCTTTTTACGGGCACGTATGGCGTATCCAACGCCAGTTC
>JANNUY010000904.1:0-5684 GCA_031414155.1 Acidobacteriota bacterium | reverse complement strand
CGCATCAACGTCCGAAAATCGAAGAGTATCAAAACTGTTATTTCATCGTGTTGTATGAAGCCGAGTTGCTCGCAGACGGAGAACTTGAATTGCGCGAGTTGAATTTGTTTCTCGGCAAAAATTTTCTAGTGACCGCGCACAGCAAGCAGATCAAGGCCGTCGCCGAAGCCGAAAAGCTCTGGCGCAGTTGGGCTGAACACAACGACCAGCAAACCGGCTTGCTCGCTTACCTATTGATTGATCGCATCGTAGATGAATACATGACTTTGCTTGACGTGTTGTCAGATCGCATTGACGAACTCGAAGACCGCATCTTCGGCAACTTCCAGTCTGAATCGTTGCAGGAAGTCTTTCGCCTGAAAAAACAACTGCTCTATTTGCGGCGCGCGATCACGCCATTGCGCGATGTGTTCAACAAGTTGTTGCGCCGCGAACTGCCGATCTTCACGCGCGAGACGTTGATCTATTGGCAGGATGTTTATGACAACCTCAATCGCGTAGCCGAAATGATTGACACGCTGCGCGATTTGCTGGCTTCGTCGGTGGACGCTTATATGTCGGTCTCAGGCCATCGGATGAATGTGACAATGCGGTGGCTGACTTCGGTCTCGACGATCTTGATGTCGGTGACGTTGGTGGCAGGCATTTATGGCATGAACTTCAATTACATGCCTGAACTAGGCTGGCGCTATGGTTATGTCGGTGCGCTGTTGGCGATGTTGGGCTTGGCGCTCGCACTTTACTTTTACTTCCGACGCATCAAATGGCTGTGAAACACAAAATCCGTAAATCTCGTCTCAATCCCATTGCGCGCATGAAACCGCGCGATAGCGAAGCTGCCGCCAAACCAAACGCTATCGAAATCTCAAAAAACCTGCCAGCCGATTTGCTGGACCGTGCCGTGCTGCCCGAAAGCGAAGCCTCTGGCGTGATGTGGGTGATTACGATTGCGAGCCTGATTTTTATCGGTTTCATCGCGTGGTGCGTTTCACAGATGCCTGCGAAATAGGCTTCAGGCGTTGCCTTTGACGGCGACTGAGGACTATGCTGCGCGCACATCGCAACAACTAATCTGGCACAGATTAAAGTCCGTGCTACGTCGCAACAGACTGAAGTCTGTTCTACCTTTTTCAAGGAGAAAAACCATGTCGCAAAGACTTGATCGGCGTAATTTTTTGGCGCAAGCCGGAACCGCCGCAGCAACTACCAGCTTATTCACCGCTAATTCTTACGCGCGCATCATCGGCGCGAACAACCGCATTCAGATGGGCATCATTGGCGCGGGCGGACGCGGCAACAGCGTGATGCGCAGCTTTCTGACTTTCAAAGACGATGTCGAATTCATTGCCGTGTCGGATGTTTATGAACCGCGTCAAAACAGCACGCTCAAAGCCTGCCGCGCAGGCAGTCAGGCGACGGTTGATTATCGCCCTATCCTCGACAACAAAGAGGTCGTCGCGGTGTTGAACGCTACGCCTGACCACTGGCACGCGCCGGTGTTGATGGATGCGGTCAAAGCGGGCAAGGACGTTTACACCGAAAAGCCGTTTTCGCTTTCCATCGAACAGGGCGCGCAAATGGTCAAAGCCGTACGCGCGACGAAACAGATTGTGCAAGTCGGTATGCAACGTCGCAGTTCTGAAGCCGTGCGCGGTGCGAAAAAACTGGTGGACGACGGCGTGTTGGGCGAAGTCGTCATCGCTCGCGCCCAATGGTATTGGAGCCGCAAGCCGATGTCGCTCAACCCTTCGCTCGAAGGCAAACTCGATTGGGAACGCTTTCAACAAACGGCGCGCAACAAACATCCGCTCGACGCCAAACGCTTTTTGAACTGGCGCAATTTTATTGATTACAACGGCGGACACATGACCGATCAGGGCACTCACCTGATGGATGTCATTCAGTGGTTTTGCAACAACGGCAAGCCGCCGGTCTCGGCGGTCGCGCAAGGCGCAGTGATGAAACACAAAGGCGGCGACGCGCCCGACACGTTCAGCGCCGTGTTTGAATATCCGTCGTTTATGGCTACGTGGACGTTGTGTTACAGCAACAGTTACCACAACGGCTGGCAGATTATTTTGCAAGGCAGCAAAGCCACGATGGAACTCGACGACGACGGCTATCGCGTCTTCCCCGAACCGTGGACTGAGACGAATAAAGCGCCGCAACCGATTCACGAATATAAAGGCGGGATTCCGACCGAACCGCATGTGCGCAACTTTCTTGATTGCATACGCTCGCGGCAGGAACCCAATGCGCCGGTCGAAATCGGACACAACGGCGTGACGGCTCCGCATCTCGCCAATCTCTCGATGTGGCAAAAGCGCCGCGTGACGTTGAGCGGCGACGGTACGACAACGGCGAAGCTATAGCTTAAAAACATTCGTCACAGAGGCACGGAGCCACAGAGAAATAGGTTTTGGCTCCGTGTCTCGTGGCGGTTTTGGAGGCTTGCCAGATGAATGGACAGAACCGCAAAGACATCAAACCCGGCTTGGAAGTCGAAATCGTTCAAAAACAGGATCAACGCAGCGGCCAGCTTACGCGCGGCATCGTAAAAGATATTCTGACTAACTCGCCTACTCATCCGCATGGCATCAAAGTGAGGTTGGTAAGTGGCGAGGTGGGACGTGTTCAGAAGATTGTTACCACATAGGGCTGTTCCCTATGGCCGTAATCATCGCGCCGACTATTGAGACGGACTTCCCGAAGTAGATTTAGAACGAGGTGAACTTATGATTACCATAACCGAGAACTACTACGTTACAACCGAGGCAAGTATCCTGGGCGGCGAGCCGATCATCAAAGGTACGCGTACTCCGGTGCGCGCCATCGTCGAAAGTTGGCGGCTCGGTATGCCTGCCGAAGAAATCCCCAAGCGGTTGCCGCACTTGACGCTGGCGCAGGTGTTCAGCGCCCTCAGTTATTACAGCGACCATCAGGATGAGATAAACGGTTACATTCAACGCAATCGCATCCCGGAAGAATTGATTGATCCGTTAGTGCGTAATTTATGATACGCCTGTTTATTGAGCTTTACCTTGACGAAGACGTGGACGTGTTGGTGGCCGACTTGGTGCGGGCACGCGGCCTCAAAGCTGTGACGACGCAGGAAGTAGAGCGCAAGCGGAAAGCTGACGATGATCAATTAGCCTATGCTACCAGTCAGCAATTGGTGTTAGTGACGCACAATCGCGTTGATTTCGAAGAGTTGGCCCAACAGTATTTTGCTGAAGGAAAATCGCATAGTGGAATTATCATCGCCGTGCGCCGTGATCCTTACGAAATCGCACAACGGTTGCTCGTGATTCTCAATCACGTTATGGCTGACGAAATGACGGATCAGCTTCGCTATATTTAGCCTGGTGAACCATTCACACATTGAGCAAACTTCCTCACTTCGAGTTACTCAAGTTAATCGTATTCGATCCGGCTGCCTCTCCCCACTTCGGACGTGAAGCCGGTAAGCCTAAATCAACGACGCGCAAGTTAAGCTCGCCGCCGGCGCGATGCGTTACGCGGTAGGCTTTTTCAGGGCCGTTAGGTTCGGGCAAGCGCGTAGGGCTGAGTTGCACCAAATGCCTGATGCCGAGTTGATTCCATAACTCCCAATGCGCTGCCGGAGTATCGAAGGTCGTCGTAGCGTTGCCAGTGTAAAGATGCGCCAACGCCGGATTGGTCGTCACGATGGCTTCGGTTTTTGGAATGTTACCCGCTGCCCAGCGCAGCACTTTTTCCTGCTCTTCAAAAATACGCATCATCCTCGGCCTTTCGGTGGCGAAGTCAGCATACTGGCGTCCTAAATAATTGGCGTTGCCGATGAGCGCGACGAGTAATAACAGCCCTGCTACAACGTTAAGCGGCATCCACGAAAAGCCGGTTGAGTTATCTGCGCTGAGTTTCTGATGAGCGCGCCACAGCAAGCGCGTACCCGTCAAAAAATAACCAGCGATTAACGGCAGGAAAGGTAACAAGAACCGATAAGGCGGAAACGGCCAGGCGATGACGATGGCTAGCGAAAGAGGGAAGGCTAACTCAGCCACCGTAACTCGTTCGCGGCAAGCGATAACATAGCCTGCGATAACAAATCCGCAAACCAGCAAAGATAATAGCAACTGCATCGTATTGCCGCGTTCCGCCAGTCCCTGATTTAACGAAGGGAAAAAAGAAGGTAACAAGATGCCGCCCGCGTCGCTGCTGAATACGCTGCCCAGGTTGGTCGCCAATCGCTCAGGTAACTCGCTTAACGTAATGCGCCCTGAGCTTTCATAGCCTGCCAGCTTATCCCAAAACTGTTCGTTATAAGGCCGCACGATGTAACTATTCACTTCGGCGCGTTGCGCGGGCGTAGGTTTGCGCGAACGAGTGAAAAGCGTCCAGCTTCCGAGTAACAAAACAGTAACAGCCGTGAAGGTGACGAGTTCACGCCAACGTCGTTGGTATAAGAAATAAAGCACGGCGGCGATGATTACGCCAACGGCCATTGAGCGAGTCAGGAAAGCCAGGCTGCAAGCCAAGCCAGCGAGTGTCGCCCAGAGGATGGTGCCGTGTTGCGCGCAGCGTTCAACCGCGACCAGCGCGAGTAACAACAAGGCCGTGAAAACGCATTCAGACATCAGCGAAGCCGTCGCCATAAACACCAAGCCGGGACTGAACGCCGTGATAGCGGCGACCAGCAAAGCCGTAGTCGCGTCCCATTCGCGGCAGCGCGTGAAGTAAACATAAGTCAGCCAACTCGCTCCGGCCATTGCCAGAATGGATACGCATTTCAACAGCCAGACGTTTTCAGGAAAGGCAGGCGCGAGTTTGAATACGATAGCGAGCAGCGCGGGATAGACCGGCGGATAAAGCGGCAAGATGCCCGGCGTAGGCGAATTAATAAGCGTGTATCCATGTCCGCTGGCGAGCGCCTTGCCCAGCAGTGCGTACCAGGCATCGTCCATGAACATGCCTACCGTGCGATCCATCCGCACCCAATAAAGCAGTGCGAAAAGGGCAAGGCCAATAATCCAAACTAGCTTGCGATAACGCGCAGCTTGATTGACAAGCGACGCAGGCGCGGCTTGAACCTCAGCAGGAGCGACACGTGCCGCATCGCGCTTCTTTTTTTCAGAAGCCATAAGGGCAAATTCCTTTGTGATAATTTGATTGAGGTCGTGTCGTGACAAAACTTTACGGCTTTATTCATACCAGTTCACGACGCGACGCAGTGTAACACTCACTGGCACATGCTTCCATGCGGGGTAGGGCGGGATAAAATGCGAAGCTGCATGGGTCAGGCGATGATTTTGCCAGGCTGACCTGATGAGCGCGTAGTCGTGCGCACGACGGAATTCGCAGGTATTTCTTTGGGCTTCAGCCGTTTGCAAGCCTGAGAAGCTGGGCTATACTCACCGTGTTTTTCCCCTAAGAAGTTTGGTCAATCTTTCGTCCTCGCAAACTGTTCGGCGCATCACAGCCCGCGCGCGTCCACTCGTGGCTGTAGTGGCCGATAATCGTTGCGCTCGCTGAACGTCCCTGGTGCCAGCCCCATCTCGCTCTCATTGTCTGGCGTGTCGTTTGACGCGCTGAAGACCTGCTTAACAAACAACGCATTCGGATTTTCCTGTTATGACTTATCGCCCTGTTACGGCTTATCGCATGAATTCTATTGCTCGGCTTGCGGCTTCCTTAAAAAACCGTTT
>JANNUY010000903.1:0-1114 GCA_031414155.1 Acidobacteriota bacterium | reverse complement strand
CAGGATGTCGTTACGGGATTTCGCTGTTGATAAATAGTTGGTTAGGGGCGAGGGTTTTTCCGTGGGCTACGTTTTTTATTAACGTGACGGGCAGCTTTTTGATTGGGTTGATTGCAGAGCTTTATCACGCACAGGTTTTTTCTTCGGCTACCTGGCGGCTGGCGTTAGTTACCGGCTTGCTGGGCGGCTATACGACGTTCTCGGCTTTTTCTCTCGAAAATTTGCAGTTGTTACGTAACGGCGCAATTGGCGGTGCATTGGCTTACGCTGTGGGCAGCCTGATACTAGGCGTAGGCGCAGCGTGGCTGGGAATGCGCTTGGCGCAAGTTTGGGCTAGCTAATTCAGTCTTCGACTAAACAATAAAATTTTGTAGGGCAGGTTCTTAACCTGTCCGCCTAACCTGTAGGGTCGGCTCCTGACCTGCCCTACAAAACTTTTGAGGAATAACTCAATGGCTGAAAACACGATTCTTTGCATGTCGAGTTATGAAAAGGGGCAGGAATTTATCCGCGAGTGCAAGCGACAGGGCTGGCGTGTGTTGATGTTGACCGACGAGAAGCTGGAACACGCGAAGTGGCCGCGCGAAAGCATTGACGAATTTTTTATGATGCCCGACCTCACTAATCGCACTGAAGTAACTAACGCGGTGAGTTATCTGGCGCGCACGCATCGCATTGATCGCATTGTCGCGCTGGATGAATTTGACATCGAGGTGGCGGCTTCGTTGCGCGAACATTTGCGCATGCCGGGCATGGGCGAAACGACGAGTCGGCACTTCCGCGACAAGCTGGCGATGCGCAAGCAGGCGCACGAACACGGCGTACGCGTGCCTGAATTTGAAGGGGTGATTAACTACGAACGGTTGCGTAACTATATGGCGCGCGTGCCAGGGCCGTGGGTGTTGAAACCGCGCATGTCGGCTTCGGCGATTGGTATTAAGAAGGTGCATCAGGCTGACGAGTTATGGCCGCTGCTCGACGCACTGGGCGATGAGCAATCAAACCATTTGCTCGAACGGTTCGTGCCGGGCGATGTTTATCACGTAGATTCCATCGTCTCGGAAAAGGAAGTAGTCTTTGCTTCGGTCAACAAGTATGGTGACACGCCGATGAA
>JANNUY010000902.1:0-3168 GCA_031414155.1 Acidobacteriota bacterium | reverse complement strand
CAAATGCTGCGCGCTGACCGCGAAGACCGTACGCCGCTCTCGACTGAACTGGAAGAAAAAATGCTGGCTGCTTTTGCGCAAGCCTTGCCGACAGTTGATGCCGTGATTCTGTCTGATTACGACAAAGGCTTGCTCACGCCGCGCGTGCTGGCTGAAACGATTGCGGCTACGCAAGCGGCAGGCAAGGTGGTTTGCCTCGATCCGAAGATCAAAAACTTCGCGCACTATCGCCACGTCAACATCATCACACCCAACCAACTCGAAGCCGAACGCGCCGCCAATCTCGAAATCACGGATGAAACGTCTTTACGCGCCGTAGCTGAAAGCATTCGTGCGCAACTGGCCTGTCGCAACGTACTCATCACGCGCGGCGAACACGGCATGAGCTTGTTAGAAGAAAGTGGAGCGTTGCGCCACATCGCTACGGCGGCGCGCGAGGTTTATGACGTGACGGGCGCGGGCGATACGGTAATCGCTACGCTCGCGCTGGCGCTGGCCTGCGGCGCGACGCTGCACGAAGCCGCCGTCATCGCCAATCACGCGGCGGGCGTCGTCGTTGGCAAAGTCGGCACGGCAACGCTGACGACTGAAGATCTATTGGTTTCCTTGATGGACTTGCCTGCATAAAATGCGCGGGGAGGTAAACAGACATGAGTCGTTGCCTGAAACTTTTGGAGTCAGCACAAACCTCAGCGAACAATTTCAGGTTTGAAGATTTGTGCAAACTCGCTGAATGTTACGGCTGGGTTTATCGCCGCCAGCGTGGTTCACACGTCATCTATGAAAACGTGGCGTTGTCAGTCGAGGCAGGGCGTGTGATGAACTTTCAAGACAAGCAAGGCAAGGCCAAACCTTATCAAGTGAAAGAATTGCTCGCGGCTATCGCGTTAGTCGAAAATACCGAAGGAGAGGACGACAATGAAATATAGCTTTCGCATTCAATGGAGCGATGAAGACGAATCTTTCGTCGCCACTTCTGCTGAGTTCCCTGGTTTGTCGGCTTTCGGCGATACCTATCAGGAAGCCTTGAGCGAGGCCGAAACCGCGCTGGAACTGATGATCGAAACCTATCAGGCCAGCGGATTGCCTTTGCCAGAACTGAAGCCGCAACTCGAATTTACCGAGGCATTCCCAGTGAGTCTGCCGCTCGCTTTGCATCGGCAAGCTACAGCGCTTGCGCAAAGTAAAGGCGTAAGCCTTCACACGTTGGTGTGTGACGTAATAAGAGAAAGGGTAGCCGCGCAATAATACGGCTACCCTGATCCCACTGTTTTCAATTTTTCTTACAACGCCAATTCCGCCATCAGCCGCACTGCGTTTATATCCGACGTACCGCAAATCAACGTCGTAATACCGCAATCCTTCCACGCAGCTAACCGATCAGCGATGCGTTCGCGCGGGCCGCAGAGCGAGATTTCATCAACCAGCGCATCAGGTACGGCGGCGATTGCTTCGCGCTTTTTGCCGCTCAGATAAAAGTCCTGAATCTGATTGGCTTCGGCTTCAAAGCCGTAACGACACGCGAGATTGAAATAGAATTTTTTATCGCGCGCGCCCATGCCGCCGACATACAAAGCCAGATTCGGCTTGAGCGCATCGCGGCAAGCCTGTAGGTCGTCGCCCAGTGCAATCGTCACTGTCGGAGCAATATCGAAACCGTTCGTCATCGTCTTGCCGTTGCCCGCTTTGGCGAAACCTTCGTCGAGCCATTCGCGGTAAACATCTACGCGTTCAGGCGAAAAGAAAATCGGCAGCCAGCCATCGGCAATCTCAGCCGCCAACGCGACGTTTTTCGGCCCAATCGCCGCGAGATAAATCGGAATGCTCGAACGCAGCGGATGCGCAATCAGCTTGAGCGGCTTGCCCAATCCGCTGCCGCCCGCGCACGGAATGTCGTAATGCTCGCCGTGATGTTCGAGCGGAGCCTCGCGCTTCCAGATGGCGCGCATAATCTCGACATATTCGCGCGCGCGCGTAACCGGCTTGCCATACGGTACGCCGTGCCAGCCCTCAACGACTTGTGGCCCCGAAGCGCCAATACCGCAGAGCATGCGTCCGCCCGTCAGCAAATCAATCGTCGCCGCCGTCATCGCCGTCATCGCGGGCACGCGCGCCGTCATCTGCATGATCGCCGTGCCTACGTTGATCTTTTCGGTTTTGGCGGCGAGCCAGACCAGCGGACTCACCGCGTCAGAGCCATACGCCTCCGCCGTCCAAAGCGAATGAAAGCCGAGCCGGTCAGCCTCTTGTGCCAACGCTACGTTATCAACGGGGGCTGAACCCCAATATCCTAAGTTCAATCCAAGTCGCATCTAGTTTTCCTCCTAATTATGTAAGCGAATTGTTGGCTTATCGCTGCGTACTCAACTCTGCTACCAAGTCTTTCTTGATTTGCGGATTAAGTGCTGATGGCTGAACCCGCCTATGCCAGTACCAATCTAATACCGGATGTTTGTCAGTACCCCATTGATCTGTCAAACACGCGAGATAAAACACCGGCATCATCTGCCCAACCAAATCTCTTATCAATACGCTGGCGGTCATTTCGTCGCACTCTTTCAACGCGTGCAGCTTATCCTGCACCTGTCCTAAAGCCGTCATTCCTTGCTGACGCAAATGGCGATCTTCCCAGTATGGAAACGTTGAAACCACATCCGCATAGAATGCTTTGTGCAACGAATGCTTTTGCACATCGCGCACGGCCTGCGCCAACAACGTATTGTGCGCGCCTTCCCACGCTTCAAAAATTACGCAATCGCGCAGCAAGCGCGGCAGCACCGAAAAGTTTTCCATCGCGCCATTGCCGCCGAGGATTTCAATCGCGCGCCTTACGACATTGGTTGAAGTGAGCGAGGCGTAGTACTTATTCAAATTGACGACGAAACGGAAGCACTGTTTGTCAGCTTCATCGGCTTCATCCAACTCAATGCGGTCGCGCAGTTGCGCCAAATAAAAACTTCCTGTCGTCATTGCCATCACGTCGCAGCGCATCTCGGCCAGCGTCTCTTGCACCAGCGGAAACTGGCTGATCGGTTGTCCGAAAGCGTGCCGATGTTGCGCATAAGTCCACGCGACAACGTAAGCGCGCCGCGCCGCCGCCGCCGAACCTACGGCGTTATACAACCGCGACGTATTGATGACGTAATCCATCGCGTGCTGAAAACCTTT
>JANNUY010000901.1:0-2539 GCA_031414155.1 Acidobacteriota bacterium | reverse complement strand
CCAAACCTCCGACGGCATTGGTGCAATGGCCGGACTGGCGCGCTACGTTTTTGCAGTTGGATATTCGCGGCGTGTTGCGGATTGGCTTGCTAGAAATCGTCTTTGTCTTTCTGTTTGTTGATATGTTCGACAACATCGGTTCGCTGATGGGCTTGGGACAGCAAACCGGCTTTCTCGACAGCGAAGGCAAGATGCCGCGCATCAATCGCGCTTTGCTGGCCGATGCGATTGCGACGGCGGCGGGCGCGCTGTTCGGCACTTCGACGGTGGTGACTTATATCGAAAGCGCGACGGGCGTGAGCGAAGGCGGACGTACCGGCTTGACCGCTGTCACCGTCGCCTTTCTGTTTTTGCTGGCGATGTTTTTTGCACCCATTGCCGGAGTCATTCCGCCGATGGCGACGGCTCCAGCGCTGATTATTGTGGGAGCCTTGATGATGCGTTCGGCGCTCGAAATTGACTGGCGCGACATGACCGAAGCCGTCCCTGCGTTTCTGGCAATGCTGGCAATGCCGTTGACGTTTTCGATTGCGAACGGTTTGGCGTTGGGCTTTATTTTTTATCCACTGTTAAAGTTGCTCACCGGACGCGCGCGCGAAGCCAGCCCGCTGTGTTACGTCTTAGCCGGTTTGTTTATCCTGCGCTATGTTTACCTGAGTGGGGAATGAACGCCGATGCCACAGCGCCGAAATCGCCACGATGACAAAGCCGCAAGTGAACCCCGCCAACACATCTGACGGCCAGTGTACGCCAAGGTAAACGCGGCTGAATCCAATCAGCAGAATCAGTAAGCCCATAGTCCACAAAATCGCCTTGCGCCATTGCGCGAAATGTTCGGCTAAGAACCATGCGGCTAATCCGTAAACCGTCATCGAAATCATCGCGTGTCCGCTGGGAAAGCTGGTGTCACCTGGCAAGGGAATAACCTGCTGCCACAGTTGCGGACGCTGACGCTCAAAGAACGCTTTCAACCATCCGTTAAAAACAAAACTCGTCAAGGCTGCTGTCGCATAAACCAACGCTACGCGCCGCCGTTCGTAACGCCACAGCAACAACAGCGCAAACACGAACGTCATCGTCACGAGCGCCAACGGATCGCCGCCGTGCGTGATGCCGACCATCGCTTGATCCAACGTCGCGTTTGCATGCCCGTGAATCCAGCGGCTGATTTGTTCGTCGAACGGTTGCCAAAAAGGTGTGATGTTCATAAATTTATTTGTTCAAATTAGCCGGATAATTACGCAGTTTACACCAAAATGAATGCTCTGAACTTGATATTCAATTCCCTGATATTGCGCAGCTATTGCCTGAAGTTTGAGGCAAACGATAAGCTGCTAATCAATGCGTTTGTCTCAACCATTTATTCAAGCAAGGCAACCACTCGCGCTGTTTTTTGAACTGGCGCTGGTCTTTATCTGGTCAGTGTCGCTAGCTCTTGCGCAAGCTATGCCTGCGCGTTTGTCGCTGACTGAAGCCATCGAACAAGCGCGTCGCCAATCGCCGTTGCTCGCCGCCGCCAAACAGCGCGTGGCAATCTTTGAAGCTGAACGGCTCGAAGCCAGTTTGCGACCGAATCCTTCGTTCAATCTCAGCGGCGAAAACTTTCCGCTTGATCCGCCCGAAGGCGGCTTTCAGTTCACGCGGACGATTGACTGGTTTGCGACGTTTACGCAAACGATTGAGACGGGCAACAAGCGTGCGTTGCGCACTGCCGTCGCCGAACGCCATCTCGCTTCGGCAAACATCGAAATCGCCGCGCTCGAAAGACATATCGTTTTTGAAGTTAAAGCCGCCTATCAAAAAGTCGTCTTTGAACGGCTGCGCATGGCGCTGTGGCGAGAGAACCTGAACAACCTCGAACAGCTTGTGCAACTCACGGCGGCGCGCGTCAAAGAGGGTTACACCGCCGAAGGCGACCTCATCAAGACGCGGCTCGAAACGCAACGCTTCGGTTATCAGTTGCGCAACGCCGCGATTGAATACGATCAAGCCAAAATCAAATTGCTGCGCGCACTTGGCTCTAATTCATTTGAGACGAATGATCTGAATTTCGAACTCGCCGACGATCTCGAAACTCAACCGGTGAGTTATACCGCCGCGCCGTTGCAAGAGGCCGCGTTGCGCCAACCGCAAGTGCAACTCGCGCAATCGCATCTCGAAAGCGCGCGCTCAGTTTTGCAACTCGAACGAGCCAACACGCGCCCTGATTGGCAAATTACGGCGGGTTACAAACGCAACGGCGTAGACAATGCGCTTTATGGCGCGCTTTCAATTCCGCTGCCGATCTTCAACAAGAATCAAGGCATGCTCGCGCGTGCCGAAGCCGCCATCGCCGTGGCTGAGTCTGAGTTGCGTTACGCGCGCAGCCTCGTGCTGGCCGATCTTGCCAGCGCGCGCCGCACGCTCGCCGCACGCGAACAGCAACTCGACAGCATTCGCGCGAGCTTCCTGCAACAGGCCGACGAAGCCCGCAACGACGCGCTCGCCGCTTACCGCGAAGGCGCAAGCGATCTGCTCGTATTGCTCGACGCGCAACGCA
>JANNUY010000900.1:0-14548 GCA_031414155.1 Acidobacteriota bacterium | reverse complement strand
TTATTTGTGACCGAGAAATTCGCAGGCGCTGATTACCTGTTCAAAGAAATGACGATCAAACGCGGCAAAGCGATGGCCGCTGGTCGTTAAGGCTTGGAGTGCTGCGGCTCGACGCAGCACTCCATAAAAAGTTGAGAGGAGAAAACTTATGAGCAATTTACCCAAACTCACACGACGCAGCTTTGTCGGTGCTTCTGCTGCGTCGGTTATTACGACGGCGGCGAGCGCGAGCCGCGTCATCGGCGCTAACAATCGTTTGCGCGTAGGCCTCATCGGTTGTGGCGGTTTGTCGCAAGGTTCGCACATTCCTGCGCTGTTGCGGATGAAAGAAACCGATAACGTAGAGATCGCCGCCGTTTGCGATGTCTATCAAAAACGTCTTGATCAGGCCGCCGAGAAAACCGGCGCTAAGGCGATTAAGAATTACCACGAATTATTGAGTCAGAAAGATATTGATTATGTCGCCGTCATTACGCCTGAACACTGGCACGCGCGTATGACGATGGATGCGGCGGACGCGGGCAAACACGTTTACTGCGAAAAGCCTATGACGTGGTCTATCGAAGAAGCCAAGAAAGTCGTCGCCAAAATCAAACAGACCGGCGTCAAGATGCAGGTTGGCGTGCAAGGCATGTCTGACGATTCTTATGAAACCGCCGCGCGGATGATTAAAGAAGGTAAGATCGGTCGCCCGATTCAGGCGCAGATTGATTATTCGCGCAATCACAAGCGCGATTTTTGGGTCAGCGACGAACCCGATCAAGACGTAAAACCCGGCGTCAATCTCGACTGGGATGCGTTTCTCGGCTCCGCGCGCAAGCGGCCTTTCGACTTGGATCGCTTTTTGCACTGGCGGCGTTATTGGGATTATTCGGGCGGCGTTGCGACTGACCTGTTCGTACACCGCATCACGCGCATCATTCGCGCGCTTGATTTGAAATTCCCCGACAAGGTTTGTGCCGTGGGCGGCAAGTGGGAATTCCGCGACAGTGCGGCTGAGATTCCCGATACGTTCAACATGATGCTCGATTATCCGCAGGGCTTATCGGTCGTCGTGCTTTCTTCGATGGCGAATGGCGAACCGATTCCCCACGTCATTCGCGGCCACGAAGCCACGCTCGAATTCACGCGCGACGGTTTCGTCATTCGTCCCGAAGGCCGCCTGAATCGAGAAGGAACCAAAGAAGTCTTCACCCACAAGAAAACCGGCGGCGAAGACATCCTGTTACATCATCGCAACTTGCAGGATGCGATTCGCAACGGCGCGGCCATCAAGACCGATGTCATGACGGGCTATTACGGCATCGTCGCCGTGCGCATGGCGACGGAATCGTTCAGGCGGCGCAAGTACATGCGTTGGGACGCGGTGCGCGAACGCGCTGTCGAAGCGTAAGCGACAAACCGATTACAAAGTAAAATGGGCTGCCAAGCCGCGAAGTGCTTAACGCGCACGCGGCTGGCAGCCCATTTGTCATATAGGAACTTCGTTATTCCGGTTTAGAACAAATACTTCAACGCGAACTGAATGCGTCGCGCGGGCGTCGCCGTTTCGATGGATTGCCCGAAGCCGGGGGCCTCGAGATAACGCACCGGCAAGGCGAAGTTCGCGTGATTGAGGAAGTTGAACGCATCGGCCCGAAAGACGATGCGTTGCGTTTCGTTAATCACGAAGTTTTTCACGATGCCCAGATTGAGCAACAGATAGCTGCTGCCTCGGAACGTGTTGCGTCCGACCGCGCCGCTCGTGCCAATCGGCGACCAGAAATCGTTGAAGTTACGGCCTGAAGCAATGCTTAGAATGTCCGGGCCGTTGTTGTTGACGTTGATGCCGTTCGCCGTACGCAAGCGGTCGGTGAAATTACCATCGAGGTTAATGTCGTTGATGCTGTTCACCGTGAAGGGCTGCCCCGTTTGAAAGCTGCCCGTATTCGCCAATTCATAGCCGCCGAACACGCCACGCACGAAGCCGTTCGAGTTTTTCAAGGTCGGCAACGAATAAACCGCGCTGTATGCAATGCGATGGCGCGCGTCGAAATTCGAAGCCGCTCGCTCTGACAAATTCAAACTGTTTTGCGGCAAGGCTGCCGAGCCTGCCAGATCGAATACGTCAGAGGCATCGTCGAGCGATTTGGCTAACGTGTAATTGATCTGGAAGTTTAGCTTATTAGTGATTTGCCCGCGCAGTTGCGCCTGCAACGAATCGTAATGTGACGAGGCGCGCGTGCGATAAAGAAAGATCGCGCCCGCATTCGGCACGGGGCGTCCGCCGGTGAAAGTGATATTAGCGCCGCGCGGAATGTTCACACCCGGCCCCAGAATGAAGCCGGTGATGACCGGCGTGCCGAAACTTTGCAAGGTTTCGTCGTCTTCGATGCGCGCGAGCAAGGGCGACGTAACCATGTTCAGATTCGGCCCCAGATTCGGCGTCGTAAGGCGCAACAGGTTGCGTCCGAGCGTGCCGACGTAAGCAACCGACGCCGTGAAATTACGCCCCAGTTGCTGCTCGACGGTGAACGAATATTGATGGGAATAAGGCGTGCGCAAATTGCGCTCTGGCAAAGTGAAGCCAAAGCCGCCGGGGAAGCCGCGATTAATCACATCAACAAAAGTGCTGAGCGGCAAGTCGGGGTTATAACTATTCACCGTGCCCGGCTTGATGTAAGTGACAAAACGTCCGCCCGTCAGATTGATGCCATTGCTGAAATCAAACTGCCCGTTCAACGCCAGCGACGGATTGAACAAATTGTAATCAATCAAGCCGCCGCCTACCGGAATGCCGCCGCCGAAATTCACCGTGAGGAAATTCGGAAACACGTTGCGCGATTGGCTCACGACCGAGCCGATCACCTGATCGTAATAGAGACCGTAACCGCCCCGGAAAACCGTCGTCTTGTTTGGCCCCCAATTTTTGGCGTAAGCAAACCCGACGCGCGGCGCGAAGTTGTTGCGGTCAGCGTCAAAGATTTGCGTGCGTCCGGCGAGGAACTGTTTGAGTCCGGCCACCGAAGGCAAGTCCAGCGACGCGCTGTTAAATGTGCGTTCGATCAACTTGTTCACTTCGTTGGGCGGCGTGTTGTATTCGTACCGCAAGCCGAAACTCAGCGACAGATTGGGACGAAAGCGCCATTCGTCTTGCGCGAAGCCGTTGTATTGCGAATAGCGCAAGCCGATATTCGACGTGCCGGTCGCCAACGATTGAAAGAATCCGCTCGCCGCTTGCACCGACGCCAAACTGTCGGGGCGAAAGAACCCGTCGAGGAAAAATTCGCGCGAGGTCGTGTTGAAGTTAAGCACCGGCGCGCCGCCAAAAACGATTTGCGGCAGCGCGTTGCGCGGCAAGTCGCTGTTGAGTTGCACGCGGCGATAGTCAAAACCGAACGCGGCAGAATGATTGCCTTTGCGGAACGAAACGATGTCAGCCAATTGAACCGTGTTATTCACGCGGCGTTGCGGGAAGTTATAAACGTCTACGCCCAACGGACTGAAGCCAGGCATCAGCACTTGTCCGACTAGACCCAATGCGCCGCCATCAATTGAACCGAGTCCGCCACGCACGCGACGCCCTAACTCAGTCGTCCAACCGCGATAACGATAGTCAACGTAATTGTCTGAACTGGTCGTGAAATTTTCGATCAGCGGCGCATTCAACGCGAAGGGCTGACCGGGCAGGATCGAACTATCAATCAGGTTTTCGCGGTCACGCTCTTCTTCAAAGCGCAGCCGCGTGCGACCATAAGACGCGCGGAACTGATTAAAGATCGGCGTCGTCGCGCCTTCGCCGGTGACTTCCCCGTTCCAGAAAAACGAGAAATTTTGCGTGCCTACGCGCGGACGCAGCGTGGCGTAAAGCCCGCCGCCCGTCCCCGGAATGTTGCGCCAATCGTTCGTGCGGTTATAACGACCGGTGAACGATTGATCGCGTCCCCACGCCTTAAAGTTGTAATCGGCCTTGAACGAAGCGATGCCGCCTTTGGCACTGGCGGGCAAAACCTGCGTATAAGTGTTGCGACCATAGACGCCCGTCGGGTTGTTGGCGAACGGATACAAACTGAAGACCGCATCGCCTTGCGCACTGGTCGGAAAACCCGACTTATCGAAATTATCGGTGAAACCAGTCGCGCCAGTTTGCGCGAAGCCGCGCTGTTCAACCGTCGGCACGGCGAATTGCTGTTCGCGGTTGGCGTTGAGTACTGCGCCTTCGAGCGAGAGAAAATAAAACGCGCTCTTGCTCGATTTCGTCACGCCCGTCACATCCGATTGCGGACGTTCAAGCAACGGCCCGCCCAGCGTGAGTCCTGCGTTGACGAAGGTCAGTGAGTCCTGCTTGCCCGCCGGATTGCTCACACCCAGCACGATGTCGCGTCCCGTCAACGTATTGAGATAACGCACTTGGCGCTGGCGTCCGTTGACGAAAGCATCCAGCGCGCGCAATTGCCCGTCGCTTTCGGTGTCGAAAAACTCGCGTCCGTTCAAATGGCTCGTATTCAAAAAGCCAAACACCGAGCCGTGCGTTTGATAGCCGCCCGATTTTGAAATCGCGTTGACCGTTGCGCCGAGGTTGCGTCCGAATTGCGCGGGCGCGAGGGCGGTCAGCACTTGATATTCTTTGATCGTTTCCATCGGTTGCGGCACGAGCATGAAAAAGCCCTGACGGCGCACGCCGATGTCTTCGTCGTTGTTGTCGGAACCGTCAACCAGGAAATTGTTTCCGCGTGAACGAAGCCCGTTGGCCGAAAACTGTCCGGCGGAACCCACGCCCGCGCCCACGCCGGGGCCGGCGACTCGTCCGGCGGTTTGTGGTGGTAAGACAATGCCGGGGATCAACAACGCAAAGCTGTCAAAGGTGCGCGTAAAGGTCGTGTCGCCCGTCGGCAGTTTCACGACTTCGTCTTCGGTATAACCACCGCTGCGACGGCCATCGGTCGAATTCAACTCAACGACTTCGGTCGGAGCAACTACAGGTGCAGGAGGGGGCGCTACGGGAGGCGTGGGTTGATTCGCTGCCACCGGGGCGGCGGCTTCAGGTTCGAGAATGACGGGCAGCGGTTGCACCGTGTTGCCGCGCGTGGCAAGCAGACGCTGTTCGATGCTGCGGGTTTTGTAACCCGGCGCGCGCACGACCACGAGATATACGCCGGGTTGCAACAGTCCCTGATAAAACTTGCCGCCCGCATCGCTGCGTTTGGCAACCGGCACTTGCGTCGTTTGATTGATAAACTGTATGACGGCATTCGCAATGGATTTGCCGTTCGTGCTGTCAGTGACCGTGCCCTCAAACGCGCCGGTCACCGGGTCTTGCTTGACCGTGATCGTTGCAGCGTTCGCGTATGCAGGTGCAGCTAAAAAATTCGCCAGCGGAGACAGCGCCAGCAAACCGCAAAGCGTTAAAGAAAAGAGTCGCATCAGCGGTGAGGACGAGCGACGCGAAACGTGGATTGTGCGTAACAACATGTTCCCTCCTAAAGGATGTTTTGTTTTGACCAGTCGTACTGTTCCCGCTCGCTAAAGTATGTCGCCTCAAAATGGCGAACATCGCGGCAAACAAGATACGAGGGGATGCGGTCTTGAATTCACTGGTGGCTAATATGACAACGCGCAGGGGCGCATTCAAGTGCCAAGCCTAAAAAGTAATGCAGGGGATGCAATGAAGTTTGTCGCCGATACTGCTGGCGACAAGTGGTTAAAAAGGTGTGCAGTTTATTGTGCAGGCTTCACCAAACGGAAGCCGATATTAGGGTCTTTGGTGGAAGGCGGGAAGAACCCGCGCGCGGTGACGCTCACCGGCTCTGCTCCGACCGGACTGCTAAAGTAAGCACCGCCTCTCACCACTTTTGCGGTAGCGGCTTCGACCGGCAACTCTTCCAATTTGGAATTGCCCGGATAAATCGAAGCGTTCGAGGAAGTCCATTCCGCCACGTTGCCGATCATGTCTTTTACGCCGGTGGAAGTGTCTCCTTTCGGAAAACTTCCCACGGGTTTGGGGCCGATGGATTTCACATTCGCATTTCCCTCAATCCAATCATTGCCCCAGGTAAACCGATTGTTATAGTCAGCGCCCTTGGCGGCGCGTTCCCATTCGACTTCCGTCGGCAGGCGATATTCCGAGTTATCGCGTTTGCTGCGCCAGGCGGCAAACTTCACGGCATCGTCATAAGACACATTCCGCACCGGATAATTTTCAAAACCTGCAGGCGGTTGTGGGCTGCCCTTCCAATCGTTGGGCGGCGGCGCTTGAGTCTCGTTCACAAAACTCGCGTACTCAGCGTTGGTGACTTCGGTGCGATCAATCGAAAAAGGCTGAACGGTCTGGGTGTGCGCCGGCGTCTGCTTATAAGCGTATACCGCGTCTTCTTCAGGCAAAGGGGTTTCGTCGCTACGACCCAGCTTAAACGAACCGCCCAACACATCAACCATATCAACTTTTACTACCGCCGGATTGGGCTTCGGCTTGGGCGTCACGCCGCCTCCCGAACCTTTGCTCATCCACCACACGACTCCAATCAAGACCAACGCCAACACGCCAATGCCACCGAAAAGCAAAGGCTTTGGCAAGCCACTACTCGGTTTTTCTGCCACGTCAAAATCGGCTTTCGCGGGCGAAGGTATGACTTGCGTTGCGCCAGCATTCTGTCCGCTCAAAGAGCCAGAACGATTCATAGCCGGTTGCGACGGAGCTTGCGAAACGCCGCGTTGTTGCCGCTCAAACGACCGAATATCCATTGTCTGACGATCTTGTGGCGTAGCGGGTCCAGCCTGACTAACGCGTCCGACGCCAGAAGCGGTGATCGGTGCAGAACCACGCGCCGCCAAGCCTGGCAATGTGATGCCCGGCAAATCAGGACTCGCCAGAATTGCATCGCGGAATTCATAGGCCGTGGCGTAACGGTCTTCTTTGCGTTTGGCGAGCGCGCGCAACATCAACTCTTCCATGCTGGGCGGAATGTGCGGCGCATATTGGCGGGGCGCGGGCGGCGCGGCTTCGATGTGAGCGCGCATCAGTTCAAAATGATTCGCGTTCATAAACGGCAACCGCCCCGTCAGCATCTCGTAAAGCAAAATGCCGAGCGCATAAATATCGGTGCGCGGGTCAACTTCCTGTCCGCGAATCTGTTCGGGCGCCATGTATTCCGGCGTGCCGATCATCGAACCTTCGCGCGTCATGCGTTCGCTGCCAACCACGCGAGCGATGCCGAAATCCATCACCTTAACGTCTTGCTGCTCGTTCAGCATAATGTTGTTCGGCTTGATGTCGCGATGCACGACGTTCATCGAGTGGGCATAACCCATTGCGTCCAACACGTATAGAAACACCTTGATCGCCTGGTCGTAAGGCAACAACCCTGCGCGCCGCATCCGCTTATCCAACGTGTCGCCGCGCACGTATTCCATCACCATGAAAAAATGATCTTCGTGCTTCATAAAAGTATAAAGCAGCGCGATGTTCGGATGGCTTAACTTAGCGAGTGTAATGGCTTCAGTGCGAAAACGTTCGACGAGGTGCGGCTGACTGGTGAGTTCCGTGCGCAGGACTTTGATAGCGACTTCGCGGTCAAGCATGGTGTCTACGCCACGATAGACCTTGCCCATGCCGCCTTCGCCGATTTCTTCGAGAATTTTGAAATTGCCCGCTACGGTGCCGATCATTCAGAAAACGCTCTGTTCCGCGCTGACAGGAGAGCCTTGTGCGGAAGCTGGAATGAAATTGTTAGATGCTGCTGATGTTGATGCGTAGTTGACGCGTCAATCAATTTGGAAAATACAGAAACCGGATTTTACGGTTGGCCTCTGGTTCTGGCAAGCCTGAAGTAAAAGCGTTTTGAAGGAGTTACGGCATCTCTAACACACGCGCCACTGCCAAGCCCGGCAGAATCGTACCCCAGCCCTGCCGTTCGATGGCAACGCCTTCGATGCGCCGCGCCGTATCAATCAATACACGCTTCACTTGTTGCGGCGTCAGGTGCGGACGCGCTTCGAGCATTTGCGCTACGACTGAGGCCACGATGGGTGATGCGAAACTGGTTCCGTCTACGTGTTTGTAATGTCCGTTGATGACGTTGTGATCGTGCAACTTGATGGCGATCAGTTGGCGAATCAGATAGGCAGGCAATTCACGCGCGGCGTCGAGGTCAATGTCTACGCCTTCGTGCGCTTCTAGCGTTTCTTTCAACTCGCTATCCAGCGCAGCGTGCAGCGCGTCGTAAAGTCGCGCGGCCTCGGCGGTCGGCGTATCGGGCAAGATCGGCGCAGCCAGCCAGATGCTCGGCGCAATGATTTCTGGCTTTTGCAATCCGTCAATCGTCGGGCCATACGACGATTGATAAACGTCGTTGTCAGCCAGCACCAGCGTATTGCGGTCGTTGAATCCACCAACCGTAATCACCGACGGCGCAGATGCGGGCGGCAGTACGGGATGATTCGGCGAGTTGCCCGAATTCCCTGCTGCGCAACACACGACGATTCCAGCTTTGACGCAGGCTTCAGCCGTTTGCGACAAGCTGTCAAAAAGATAAGACGCTTCATAGTCACCGCCGCACGAAACGTTCACGACGCGAATGTTGTAGGCATCTTTGTTTTTTAACACCCACGCCAAGCCGCGTTCGATGTCGGCGTGATGAATGCGATTGGCCGTGCCGACTTTGACAAGCACCACGTTGGCGTTGCAGGCAATGCCGCGATAAACGCCGTTCGATAGATAGCCGTTCCCGGCGGCCACGACCGAAGTCATCATCCCGTGCCAACTCGAATCGTCAGGCGTTTTGATTTCTTCGTAGCCGTCGGAGTTTTCGTCATTAGCAATATTCACAAAACGCTTGATGCGATTTTGCCCGGCGGTGAGATCGGGATGAAAAAAGAATCCCGAATCAAGAAAGGCGATGGTCACGCCGCGTCCGGTGAAGCGTTCGTCCGCGCCTACGCGCAACGGCGTCGGTAAGATGTGGTATTCACCGTCTCTGAAAATTTTTGGATTGGATTGCAGCCGTTGCTGTGCGCCGCGAAAAAGTTCGAGACAGTTGGGACAAATGCCCGCGCCCGGTTCCCAGCCCGGCACGTTGGCTTGCAACACGGCGAGCAAGGCTTCGTCCGATGCGTTGTTAGATTCGGGCAAGCGGTTAATCAGCGCACCCGCTTCACCGTCAGAAGCGCGATGACACAAAGGACAGATATTCATAGAAGTGGTAATCCCGCCAGGGGGCTGTGCTATTCCAGCGGGCTTTTCAGGATGCTATCAGGCGTGCGGCATTTCGCGCGTCGTTTTGTCGTCGGGGTCGAAACCCAACGCGCGCAAGATGCCTTGCCGCATGTTTTCTACGCCAGAGGCTTTGTTGACGAAATGGGTTTTCTCATCGGGAATGATGCCGCCTAACGCTTGCGTCGTACGATCCGCCGTCGAAAAAATAATCGGCAGGTCTTTCAGTCGCTCATCGCTTCGGATATAACGAATGACTTCATTGCCGTCCACACGCGGCATCATCTTGTCGCTGATGATGAGCGCGAAATCGGCGTCATTTTCGAGAATATCGAGAGCTTCGCGCCCGTCGCAGGCTTCTACGACTTCTAACCCAGAAGCCATCGCCACGGCGGAAATCATCAGGCGGGCATCTTCTTCATCATCCACAATCAGTACGCGTTGAGACATGCTAGCGGCTCCAAAAATGTTATTTTGCGGGAAGTACGTGAGAGCGGCGCGGAATGTAACACGCGCCTTCTTATCAGCAAAGCTCGCGGCATAATCTTAAACTTCAGCCGCTCCACTTCGTCTCGGCGACAGGCCGTTTGGGCGAGCTATGACCGGATGGTAGAGTGAAATTCAATCCCTTTAGTTCATCATCAAGCAGGAGAACGACAAATGATTTTACGCGGCCTCTTATACAAAATGTTATGCGGGCTGCTGATCGCCGTCTTATCGTTGGCGGCCAGCGCACAAGAAAAGATCACGGATCAAGCCATGCCCGAAGACATCGAAATGTTTGTGCGGCTCGCGCTGTTGCAAGGCAGCGGCAATTTCGCGCTGTCGGAATATACGCATGTGCAAAAGCTGAAAGTCACCGAAGCCGACAAGAAAGGCCAGCTCAAAGAAAAACTTTCGACCGTGAAAGAAGCCTTCGTGCCATCGCGGATGAAAAAGGGACAGCGCGTGCGTTGGGTTTACGTGTTGATCGAAAAAGACGGCAAGCACGTGCCCGCCGCCGACCTCGAAAAAGCTCGCCTCAAAGCCGGTGAACAACTCGCCAAAGACGAAGAGGAATTGCAAAAGCGCCCGCTCGCTGCCGAAGAGCAAGCGCGCGACGCGAGGCTGCCGCCGCCGCGTGGCATTTATTTTTCGATCTCAACGAATGGCATGTTTTCGTCAGGCACATCGTTCAGCGTGCGCGGCTTGATGGTGTTTTGTACGTTCAGCAATCCACGTTACGAAACGGTCAACGGACGGCAGATGGTCTTGCTCGATTTCGCGCCTCAACCCGATGCAAAATGGAGCAGCGAAGAAAGTTACAAGGCCAGCCTCGTCGGACGCGCGTGGTTCGATCTCGAAGACATTATGCTCGCCAAACTCGAAGGCTGGCCCGCCGGACAAACGCTTCCTGACCAACCGTATGTGTTTTATGAAAGCCTGCGCACGCCCGACGGCCAATGGCTGCCGCGCGTCATTGCGATAAATGGCGATCAACGCAAAGACTTTTTCAAACGCGACCTCAGCAACATCGTGGTCGAGTTCACCGATTACCAACGCTTTGGCGCGGAAGTAAAAGACGTGCAAATAAAAGAGCCGGTTAAGCCATAAAGCAAAAGGCAAAAATACAGAAGTGTTGCGCACTCGCTCTGGTAAGCAAGAAAAGCAAACTCCGCATTTTTGCCTTTTGCCTTTTGATTTCCTGCCTTCGTACAACACTGCCAGCACACCGCAGCCAGTAATACTTTCAACAATTTAGCCACCTCTCAACGCATGGCGGACGACTTGCCGTGGGCAAGGTGAAGGAAAAAAACAGCCGCGCTGGGCGAGCGCGAAAGGGTCGGGCAGAGTCGTTTCCGTTTCAGTTCAACCAATTTCAATAAGGACAGTGAGCCATGGTGGAACATTGGCGCGACCGCGTATGCCTCATTACGGGCGGCGCGGGATTCACGGGAGCGCATCTGTGCGAGCAATTGCTGGCGCGAGGCGCACGGGTCTGCGTCTTCGACCGCCATCGCCCGATACATTCTTACTTCGTTGCACAAGGTTTATTTGACCGCGTGGAATTCGTATTCGGCGACATACGCGATTTAAGTGCGCTGCGCTGGCTGTTGGCACAACGGCAAGTGAATACGATTTTTCACCTGGCGGGGCAATCGTCTCAGTTGTTGAGCAAGGTGCTTCCCTTTGAAACCCTGAGCATCAACGCGCTCGGCACTTACACCGCGCTCGAAGCCGCGCGCCTCTCCCACAGCGTTGAGGCTTTCTTACTCGCTTCGAGCGGCGTGGTGTATGGCGCAACCGTAGATAACCGTCCGCTCAACGAAGACGAACCTCTGCACGCTTCGGCAAACCTTTACGCGCCTGCGCTCGTGGCAGCCGAAGCGGCGGTGCAATCTTATGCGCTGACCTATCGGCTGAAGGCGGCGATCTGTCGCGCGGCGAATACGTTTGGGCCGGGTGATTTGAATTTCAGTCGGCTGGTTCCGCGTGCGATGCGCAACCTGATGCTCGACGAGTCTTATCAATTCGGCGCGCGCGATGACGGACAAACGCGGCTCGATTTCGTCTTTGTCGAAGACCTCGTACGTGGCTATTTGCAAACGGCGGAATGGCTGCACACGCAACCACACACAACCAGCGAAACATTCAACTTGGGAAGCGGTTACGCGCACACCACGAACGCCCTCGCGCGCATGTGCAGCCGCGCCTTTGACGACACCGAACGCACACCGGCTTTCACCGGCCCGCTGCAAGCGACGCCTACGATTCGCTATTTCAACGTAAGCAAAGCCGCCGACCTGTTGGGCTGGCGCGCTAAATCCCCCATCGAACCCGCACTTAAACAAACCGCTAACTGGTACAAAATCAGAATGCGAAATGCGGAATGCGGAGTGCGGAATACCGGGTAAGAACTTCTTATTCAATACTCTGCACTCCGCATTCCACACTCCGCATTCACTTGAAGCATCCCTATACATGAAAAAGTTTCTCCATCTCAACGAATGGCTCGCCGATGAAGGCGAGCGTCAGCGCGCTTTTCCGGTGACGCTGTGGCAAACCTATCTCGCGCACGCCAACGTAGCGCCGCTGCCCGCCAGCTCATCCGAGGCGATGAAAGCCTATCTCGCGCAAGCGACTCAACACGGGCAACTCGATTTGTTGCATTACGAAGTAGACACCGAAACGCGCGGCTTGCTGGCGACGCTGCTCGATGCGCGCAGCGATGAGATTGCGTTCATGCCTTCGGCGCTGGCGGGCTTGGCGACCGTGGCTGCGGGTATGGATTGGCAAGCGGGTGACAGCGTCGTCATTGCCGAAAACGACCTGCTGGCACAGGCTCCGGTGTGGCAAACGCTGATGCGACAAGGCGTCAAGATACGGCTGATTCCGGTGCATTCCGACGAGGCTATCACCATTCACGACGTAGCCAAACAACTCGAAGCGCGTACGAAGCTCGCCATTCTCTCGACCGCACATCCGCAAACCGGCGCGCCATTAGACATCAAAGAGATCGGCGAATTCCTGCGCGATCGCGGCGTGGTGTTTGGCGTAGACGCGACCAACACGCTAGGCACGTCGCATCTTTCAACTTCGCCGATAGACTTTCTGGTTGCTGATGCGCACAAGTGGCTGCTCGGCCCGCAAGGCGTCGCCGTGCTGTGGGCGCGCCGCGAACTCGCTGTGCAATTGCGTCCCGCGTGGCTAGGGCAATACGCCGTGCCGACGGCTTATGCGAGTCTCGCGCCGAGTTTCATCACGTCCGACTCAGCGCGCCGTTTAGAGTTTGGCAACATGAATGTGTTGGGACTGGTCGGGTTGCACACCTCGTTAACGATGATCAACGAAATCGGCGTGCTGCAAATCGCTGCGCGGCTGTCTGACTTGCGGCGCTTTCTGTTGGCAGGACTGACCGCGCTCAACATCGAACCGCTTGACGATCCGTTCAGCGAAATGCCGCGCGCCGTGACCAGCATCCGCCTGCGCGAACGCGACGCGCTCTCGCTCGTCGAACGCCTCAACGAAGCCAGCATCATCGTTTCGCTGTGCGCCGATCATCTCGATCATCACGGCAAAACCTGTTTGATTCGTCTCGCGCCGCACTTTTACAACTCCTTTGGCGAGTTGCAGCGATTGCTCGAAATGCTCGACCGCTGCGACGCTGCGCACCAACGACGGGCGGTAGCGCGCCACGCGCTTTTGAGCTAACCTGCCGATTCCCTGCTAAAGGCTATTCGTCAGGTGTGTTTTATGGTTCAAACAGGCATTACGCTTGGCTCGCGCGGCTTTGCCGCAGTGATGTGCGGAAAGGCTCTGCCTTTCCGCACAGTCGTTTCGTTTTCTTTGGGGCTACGCCCCCAACGACGTTGGGGGCGTAGCCCCAAGTTCATTTTCGGCCTGGACCGATCGTGGGCCAAGCACGTTTTGGCTGATGATTTGCAGGACGCCGCCTGGCGCCAACTCGATCGGCCGCCACGCTATGAAGTGAAGACGCAACCGCGACAAAAGCCGGCGCGCGTCAAGGAACAGATCGTGCGTGAACGCGAGTTTGAGAACAAACGTTTGGTCAGCGAGGAAGTAGCGGAAATGCCCTATCGTCCGGTTGCCTGTAAAAACACCTATCGCTTGATCGTGCTGCGCAAAAACCTAAGTGTGGAAAAAGGCGAGTTGCGGCTCTTTGATGACTACGTGTACTTTTACTATCTGACCAACGATCGGACGAGTTCGGCGGCCGCGATTGTGTTCGAGGCGAATCAGCGTTGCAACCAGGAGAACCTGCACGCCCAACTTAAAGGCGGCGTGCGTGCCTTGCAAGCGCCGGTCGACAACCTGGAAAGCAACTGGGCGTACATGGTGATGACCGCGCTGGCGTGGAACTTGAAGGCGTGGTTCGCGCTGTGGCCCACGGAAGGTCCGGGACGTCATATCGAACGGCATCAGCAGGAAAAAGCGACGATCTTGGGCATGGAGTTCAAGACCTTCATCAATGCGTTTCTACGTCTGCCTTGTCAGTTCGTGCAGACAGGCCGGCGCTTGATCTATCGGCTCCTGAGTTGGAATCCCTGGCAAAGAGTCTTCTTCCGCACCTTCGCGCAGTTGCGTTGCTAACTCGAACGAACTGAAGCCGGAGTCCGGATGCTCCGGTCCGCCGCGGCGTCGAGAGGCCAACAGGCCAGAAAAGGAGGTGAGCATGTCAGGCACAACCCGAAGAAACTGTTCCCGCCAAGGGGCCAGAGATTCTACCTACCGACCCGATCGCTCGTACAGTTTGAAACCTTCGCTTATTTAAGGCCTAGAAAAGTTCTTTCGGCAATGATGAGGGGACCGAAACCGAGCACGAGACTTACGATGGCCCCAGAAAGAGTGCTTCCGATTATC